>JAKPSO010000717.1 GCA_029571495.1 Pseudomonadota bacterium | reverse complement strand
CTCGGAGCGCCGTCAATTGCCGACCGCACCGGACGCCAAAATCACCGCTGTACGCACGCTCCTAGGTGCGTTCAACGCAACCGGCGCGAAGATCACGCTCGGTGAGCGCGAACGCCTGACGCGCGCGATCGAGGCCGTTGGCGCGGCTTAAGGCCAACGTTCGGGGAGACTGGTGGGAGCGGCGAAAGCCGCGAGACCTTCTCCCCCTATGAGCAGCAGTGGCGTATGGCTGCCAAGTCTTCTGCACTAAGGTTGGGGCGCTTTTCGGAAGTTGGGCAGGTCTATCTAATCACCACGGCGACGCAGGATCGGGCAACGCTGTTCGCAGATTTTTGGACTGCGCGGACTTGCATATCGGAGCTTCGCCGCTGCGATCAATTCGGTCGATGCGAAACGCTCGCTTACGTTCTCATGCCCGACCATCTGCACTGGTTAGTCCAACTTTCTGAAGGACAATTACACGAGTTGGTGCGAAACTTCAAAGCATCCTCATCTCGCGCAATCAATGAAATGCACAATACGGCGGGACGACAACGTTGGCAAACCGGCTATCACGATCGCACCATTCGAGATGATCAGGAATTGAAAGTTGCGGCACGCTATCTTGTAGCCAATCCGTTGCGCGCTGGTCTGGTAGAACGGCTCGCTGACTACCCGCATTGGGACGCCACATGGATTTGACTGGCACCGGCATCGCGGCTTCCGCCGCTCCCACCGACCGAAGGAATGCAAAGGGGACGCTGCTGCTCCCCGGTTCGTTGCCGTCCAACGCTGCGACGCTGTAAGCGTTGTGTGAGACGCTTTCAACGTTGAGCGACGTCGCCGCACAACTGCAAACGTATCGTGTCGAGGAGAGCACCGGTACGTGGAGCGACGTGGAGCGACAGGCGTTAGGTTGCGACGGCGACTTACCGGTTGGCGCGGCATTGGCGCTTGAGCCGGTTGTGTCGCAATTCACCGCAGCAAACCGGTCGTGTGCGGTGGCGACGCCGCTCTATGCCGCACTCGGTATGACCGATCTGACGGTCGTTGACCCGGCGACTTTTGCGCTCTCCGACGACGACTCGCGCATACTTTGCGACGCCGCTGATGCGCACTTACGCGAGGATGGTGTGCGGCTGCATTTTGTCGACGCACACCGGTGGCTCATGACGAGTGAGCGAGCGATTGGCGCACTCACGGAACGACCAGAATATTTGATTGGCGAGGCCGTGCGCCCGAATCTGCCGCGCGGTACCGATGGGCGCATGGTGGAGCGATGGATGAACGAACTGCAAATGTTGCTCTTCACTCATCCCGTCAACATCGCACGCGAAGATCGAGGCTTGCCGCCGATCAATGTGGTCTGGTTATGGGGATTTGGTTCCGGGGACGCGCCTTCGTCTCCGTCACCGTCTTCAAGCGAGGCAGCTTGCAATGCCCAGCTCGCATTCGGGCAGGCGCTTCGCAACGGCGATCTTCCTGCATGGCAAGCGGCGTGGACGATGCTGAAGCCGCAAATTCTTTCGGCAGACACGATTGTTGTCGGCGACACACATCCGCGTGTACGGTTGCAGCGTGCCCGCCCCTCTGCGCTTTCAAGACTCTTCGCGAATTTCAGAGCGAAGCCGACGTTAGCGACGATGCTTGCCGCATTGCACGCGAAATCTGCCACGTAACAAGCCCGCCGTGAACGAAATAACCCCCGCGAAAACAGTCGCCTTGCACCGCCGTCCTTTCGATGTCGCCGCGGCACGAGCATTGCAAGCGAGCGGCACCTCGCCATTGTTTGCGCGCCTGTATGCCGCTCGCGGGATTGCGCAGCCGTCTGACATTGAGTGGAAACTCTCGCAGTTGCCACCGCCATCGTTGCTCAAAGGCATTGATGCGGTCTGCGAGCGCTTGGTTACGGCGATAGAAAAACGCGAACGCATTTTGATCGTTGCCGACTACGACGCCGATGGTGCGACCGCGTGTGCCGTGGGTTTGCGCGGGCTGCGCCTGATGGGTGCAGCGGTCAGCTACATCGTGCCCAATCGGTTTGAATTCGGCTACGGGCTCACGCCTGAAATCGTTTCGCTCGCCGCGCACGAATCGCCGAAGGTCATCGTCACCGTCGACAACGGAATCGCGAGTGTGGACGGCGTCGCCGCGGCGCGAAAGCTGGGCATTGATGTGGTCGTCACCGACCATCATCTACCGGGCGAGACGTTGCCCGACACACCGACCATCGTTAACCCGAATCAGCCGGGCTGCGCCTTTCCGAGCAAGGCGATTGCGGGCGTGGGCGTGATGTTTTATGTGCTGCTCGCATTGCGATCACGATTGCGAGAACGCGGCGTCTACACAGCGGAAACGCAACCCGACTTGAACGCACTGCTCGATCTCGTGTCGCTCGGCACGGTCGCCGACGTGGTGCCGCTTGATGGCGTGAACCGTCGTCTCGTTGAAGCGGGGCTGCGACGCATGCGCGACGGCCGCGCTAACGCAGGCGTCAACGCGTTGTTTGAAATCGCAAAACGCGATGTCAAAAAGGCCACGGCATATGACCTTGGATTCATGCTTGGACCTCGCGTGAATGCGGCGGGCAGGCTCGACGATATTTCGCTCGGCATCGAGTGTCTGATCACCGACAACGCTGCACGTGCCGCCGAAATCGCAGGAGAGTTGGATCGCCTCAACCGCGAACGCAAAAGCATCGAATCGGGGATGCGCGAAGAGGCCGATCAGTTGATCACCGCATCAATCACAGCCGAGCAAAAGAGCATCGTGGTGACCGACCCGACGTGGCACCAAGGTGTGGTTGGTATCGTGGCGGGGCGCTTGCGCGAGGCGCATCACCGGCCGACGATTGTGTTTGCGCCGGGCGACGACGGTGAGCTCAAGGGCTCGGGCCGATCCATTCCTGGGTTTCATATGCGTGATGCGCTTGACTTGGTATCAAAGCGCGGCCCGACACTCATGCGTAAGTTTGGAGGCCATGCGATGGCTGCGGGCCTCACGATTGATGAGGCGAGCTTCGCGGCGTTCGCAGCGATGTTTGAGCAGGTGGCGAATGAATGGCTCACACCAGATCAGCTTGAGCAGCGCGTCGAAAGCGATGGTTCATTCGCGCTCGCTGAATTTGATTTCGAAACCGCCGAAGCGCTGCATCGCCACGTCTGGGGTCAAGCGTTTCCAGCGCCGCTCTTCGACGACGAGTTCACGGTGATGGACTCGCGCATCGTGGGCCTCAAACACACCAAGCTGCGCCTCAAACGCGAAGGCCGCATATTCGACGCCATTCGCTTCGGCTGCACCGACGCGCCACCGCAACCAATGCGCGCCGCTTATCGCGTGTCGCTATCGGAATATCAGGGCACGCAGCGGCTGGAATTGATTGTGGAGCGGTGGTGGGCGGTGTAGCAGCCGCTCCGTACGTAACCGCGTAGGGCGGGCACCGCCCGCTTCAATCCACAGAACTTAAGCGTCTTACGCGCTCTTTTTTTGCTGCAGATTTACACAGACGAACAAAATTTTTTTAGATGCTGATTACGCTGATTTAACGCAGATTACCGCTGATTTTTCAGTCGCAGCCCTATGATTCTTTTTCAAAAAATCTGCGTAAATCCACCGGCTCATCTGCGTAATCTGCGTCAAAATCTTGCGTCCAATTCTTAGGCTCGGTGGATTGCTGTAGGCCCTACGTTGTGCGTGCCACGCCTACGCCGTCGCCGCCAACGCATCCCCCAGCGCATTGATCAAGCGATCAATCTCCGCTTTCTCGGAAATAAACGGCGGCGCGAGTGCAATCGTGTCGCCGCTGTAGCGCACGTAGAAGCCGTTCTTCCAACAATTCATCGCCACTTCGTACGGACGGCGCGCAGGTTCACCGGGCACAGCGGCCAAGGTAAAGCCAGCCGCGAGGCCGTAGTTGCGAATGTCGGTGATGTGCTTGGTGCCCTTCAAGCTGTGCACCGCATTTTCGAAATACGGCGTGAGTGTTTTCACGCGACCGATCATGTCTTCGCGCTGCAAAATATCGAGCGCTGCGATGCCTGCCGCGCACGTCACGGGGTGCGCGGAGTACGTGTAGCCATGCGGAAATTCGAGCATGTATTCGGGGCCGCCGATCGACATGAAGGTGTCGTAGATTTCTTTCTTCGCGATCACTGCGCCGAGTGGTTGCGCGCCGTTGGTGATTTGCTTAGCGGCAGTCATGATGTCCGGCGTCACGCCGAAGGACTCGGCGCCGGTGTACGCACCCGAACGGCCAAACCCGCTGATGACTTCATCAAAAATCAGCAGGATATTGTTTGCGGTGCAAATCTCGCGCAAGCGCTGCAAATAACCCTTCGGCGGGATGATGACGCCAGCCGAACCCGCGAACGGCTCGACGATCACCGCTGCGATATTCGAGGCGTCATGCAAGGTGATCATGTCGAGTAAACGATCCGCAAGCTCCGCGCCCGTCTCCGGCATACCGCGCGTGAATGCGTTCCCCGCGAGCATCGTGTGCGGCATATGATCGGCTTCAATCGTTTGTCCGAACATCTTGCGATTCGCGGGCAAGCCGCCCACCGAAATGCCACCGAAGTTGACGCCGTGATAGCCCTTCTCACGACCGATCAATCGCGTCTTACCGGCCTGGCCTTTTGCGCGCCAATACGCGCGCGCCATCTTGAGCGCGGTGTCTGCCGCTTCCGAGCCAGAGCTCGTGAAGAATACGTAATCAAGCCCAGCAGGCGTCAAATCTTTGATCTTGTTGGCGAGCTCAAATGAGAGCGGATGGCCAAACTGGAACCCCGGCGAATAGTCGAGCGTCGCCATTTGCTTGCTCACGGCCTCCGTGATTTCGCGACGGCAATGCCCCAAACCCGCGCACCACAAACCGGACAGTCCGTCGAAAATCTTTCGCCCTTCGGAGTCGGTGAAATACGCGCCCTTCGCCTCAACAATCATGCGCGGATTGGCCTTGAAGTTGCGGTTGCCGGTGAACGGCATCCAATGCGCCTCAAGCCACGCAGCATCCGTGCGCACGGCGGGGCCTGTTTCGTTGGTGGCGGGTGTGTCGATCGCGGTGAAATTCATGATGGGGTCCGGTGAGGGCTAATGTGGCTATTTTCTGCTTGTGTAACGTATTGGGCAAATCAAGGTGCCGGAACTGCAAACGTATACTCGTTACCTCTCAAACCGGACGGCGACCGTATGACACATCGGCTGTGGCGCTGTATCGCATACCTTATCTTCGCGGCGACGTTGCTCAGCGCTCAGTCGGCGCTCGCATCTAACGAGCGCATTTCGGTCTCACGCTCCGCGAATGGAACAATTGTCGCCCGGATTGATGGCCTCTCGCCAATTTGCCCATTGCTCTTTTTGCACTTTGCATCTACCTCCACGCGCGTTGGAACTCAAATTTCGATTTCGACGCCAACTCATGTCGCGATGGCCGTTTGCCCATTCACACCAGATGCTGACAGGCAACCATTACCGTACACGCTTTCTGCGGACCTTGGCATCCTCGCCGACGGCGTTTATGCGCTCCGTTGGACGACAGACGTTATGACCGGGGGTAACCCGACTTTCGAATCCATGGCACGCTTTGACTTGCAAACGCGTTTTTTCGTAAGTAACGGCATCGCCTCAATAATCGATCCACAGGCAATCCCAACAATCAGCAGCGCGCTACTGGGGCTTCTCGTAGCAATCGTCTCGATTATTGGGTTGTTCTCTTTTTCGGGAATCGCTCCGCTAAACAGTAATTTCTTTCGCATCCTCACAAGACAATCAACCACATGAGCGATAGCGACTTACGACGAATCCGCGCGCGACGTCTAACACTTTCGCTGGTCGGATTCGTGATTTTTGCTCTGCTGATGGCAGTCATTACTCAAATCGATGGCATGTGGTTTCGCGCGGCTGTCGCAGGGGTTGCTGGGGGCTTTTTCGGTGTTGCGCTAAGTGCGTTAAATCAACTACAACGTAGCCCATGAATCACGGATTGGAAATACTAGCCAACGAAGTCGGCCTAACCTCGCCAGCCAACGAACCCCTGCGCCTAACGTTTGGCCTCGCCTGTGTTGAGCGCGTTCGCCATTTGCTTGAGGAACCGCAGGTCGTTGCTTGCCTTGATGCGCTGGGACGATATGTGCGCAACGAAATAGACCGTAGGACGTTCGACGCAGCGCGCGACAACGCAGCAAGGCTCGCGAATCAACATCCGGGATCGAAATCGATTGATGGCACCTCGCGCGCGGCCGTGTCGGCCACCTACGCTGTCGCCAACGCGCTCGCGGGCAAAGCCCTGCAGGCAGCAAGCTACGCCGCTTACGCAACGGTGTACGCCTATGGCGGCTATGCCGTGCGCGACCCAGATTCTTTCGTGCCCGAATACGCGTGGCAGGTCACTGCGCTACGGGATTTGACCGAGC
>JAKPSO010000715.1 GCA_029571495.1 Pseudomonadota bacterium | reverse complement strand
TCATCCACCTTGGCGGCGGACACCAAACCTGATGAAGTGTTGGTGAAGCTGCGCACGCCAGCGGCGCTTGGACCAATAGTCACTCAATTCAATGTGGTGCAGACCACGCAGTTTGGAACGCGCCCGATTTATCGGCTCAAGCTCCCGCTGAACACAAACGTAGGCAACGTCGTGAATCAATTGACGAGCAATTCCGACGTGTTGCTTGCTGAGCCGAATTACACAGATCAAAGCCCCGAGGCTCGCAAAAGTCAAGCGTGGGCCGTCGGCTCCGCCTCCAACTACGTCGCCCAATGGGCCCCCAGCGCCATCCACCTGACTCAAGCACACACCTTCACGAAAGGCGCGGGCGTTCGCGTTGCGGTTCTCGATACAGGTGTCGACGCGTCGCATCCGGCGTTAGCGGGCAGATTGTTGCCGGGGTACAACTTCGTTGATGACAACACGAACACTGCGGAGGTCGGCACGTCGGCAAATCTTGGTTTCGGACACGGCACACACGTGGCCGGCATCGTGGCGTTGACGGCGCCGGACGCGAAGATCATTCCGTATCGCGTGCTTGACGAAAACGGCGAGGGCAATGTGTGGGTGCTCGCCGAGGCGCTGCTGCGGGCGATCGACCCCGATGGCAATCCGGCGACCGACGACGGCGCGCATGTCATCAACATGAGTTTGGGCACGCTAAACCGCACCAAAATTTTGTCGACGATCGCGAAGCTCGCAAGCTGCAATAGCTCCGACACCAGCGACCCGACTACAGATTTTTCGCATTCGGGTTACGACGATGACCGCACACGCTGCGCCAACGGCAAGGGCGTTGTCATCGTCGTCGCTGCGGGCAATGACGGCGTGAACAAAGCGGATTACCCCGCCGCTGAAGGTATCGTCGGTGCGATCTCCGTCGGCGCGAGCGACAGCACACAACATTTGGCAACCTTCAGCAATTTCGGTGCCGAAGTCGACGTGACGGCGCCTGGCGACGGGATCACCAGCTCCATTCCCGGCGGCGGCTATGCCGTGTGGAGTGGCACGTCGATGGCCGCGCCAATGGTGGCGGGCGCAGCAGCGCTCTTGCGTTCACGTGAACCGTCGCTGCCACCGAAAGAAATCGCGCGACGCGTGATCCGCAGCGGCGTGCGTCTGGTGAGCTCAAACCTTGCGCAGATTGACCTTGCAGCGGTTGCCACGCCCTGTACGATGGACGTCGACGGCGACGGCCAAACGCTCGCCACCACCGACGGATTGATCCTCACGCGTGTCATGCTCGGACTGAAGGACACCGCGGTGAGCAGCGCCGCCGCGCCCGGCGCGCCGCGCAATACTTGGGACACGATCAACACCTATCTGACCGCCAGCTGCGGGATGGTCATTCCCTAGCAGCTAGCGACAGGAGTTTTCTCAGGTTAAAAACGGGCGCGGTGATGCCCGTTTTTTTTCGCTCGCGTTTCCGTCGAAAAAAAATTCGTGCGAGACGTATTTCCTCGCGCATGACGCGCTCTGTCTGTCAAACGCAGCACCGTTCACGCGATGTGTTCATTTGAACTGCGTCACCGAGGTGTAGCCCTCAACGCCGAAAACCGTCCAGGAGATATCCATGAAAACCCCTTCCCTCCGCAACCTGCTTCGCGCCGCGCTGGTTTCCGTCAGCGCAGCAACCGCGTTCGCGTCCGGCGTCACGTTTGCCGCAGCGGCACCTGATCTCACGGTGGTTGAGTACTTTCACCGGCCAACGGATCATTACTTCATCACCGCATCGCCGAGCGAACAATCGACGCTCGACGCGCTTCCGGCAAGCGTGGGCTTCGCGCGCACGGGTCGCAGCTTTTCCGCATGGTCAACCGCGCAGCTAGATCGTCCGACGGAGGCGGTCGCGGTCGAACGCTTCTTCGTACCTGCGCTGTCGAGCCATGTCTTCACCGCGAGTGCGAAGGAAATCGCCGCGTTGCGTGCCTTGCCGGTCACGAGTTCCGGTGCAGGGTTTGTCGACGAGGGCATTGCGTTCTTTGCGCTGCAGCCGGTGGACGGTCGCTGCGCCAGCGGACTCAAAGCCGTTTATCGCGCTTACAACAACCGCCACGACGGCAATCACCGCTACACAACGGACATCGCGCTGCAGGCCGTCATGGTGAGCGGCGGCTTCGTGAACGAAGACGTGGCGTTTTGCAGCAACGTCGTCGGCGAAGACGCAGGCATCGAGAAATCGGCGGGCACGCCGCGACCCACGGGTGAAGACATCACGGTCGCAGGTACCGTCTCGAGCATCGTTTCGATCTCCAACTTCATGCTCGGCACACAGCGCGTGAATGCTGCCAACGCGCGGTTTGAGCACGGCGCTCCAGCAGCGCTCGTCAATGGCCTCGCGATCACGGTCGAAGGCGTGATCGTCAACGGCGTCTTGATGGCGCGCGAAGTGACGTTGCCAGAGTCGACGCCGCTCACGGGCGACGAAATCAAAGGGTTCATCAATGCCGTCGGCACCAACGGCGCGCTCTTTGTGAACGGTCAATCCGTTGATGTTTCGAATGCGACGATCACTGGCGGCACCGCGGCACAACTGGTCGTTGGCGTGCAACTTGAGCTGCAAGGCGCGTTCCTCAATGGCGTATTCAAAGCCACGCTCGTGCACATCGAGGATGCGAAGTCGAGCACTACATCGACATCGTCCTCGTCGTCAAGCTCGTCCTCCACGGACGCGGAGCTTAAGGGCGCGGTCTCAGGCTTTGTGAGCGTAGCGAGCTTCACGGTGCAAGGACAAGTGGTTGATGCGCACAGCGCCGTGTTTGAAGACGGCAGCGCATCCGACGTCGCCAACGGCGCAGTCGTCGAAGTCCACGGCCGCATTGTGTCCGGAGTGCTCATCGCGAGCCGCGTCCAGATCAAATCAACCGTCATCGCCACCGGCCCC
>JAKPSO010000658.1 GCA_029571495.1 Pseudomonadota bacterium | reverse complement strand
ACCGGGCTGGAGGTGTGTATACCGCTTCATAGCTTTGGCCTTTCCGTCTTTGAACAACCGAAAGACTACCGCTTGACGCTCTCACGCCTCCAGCCTTCCTCTCGTACCGAAGGCGCGCACTTCGTTCTGGAATTTAGGAATAGCTTGATATCGACTTAGGCACAATATCCCAGCTAACGACCGCAGAACGGCGCTTTGGCCGGAAAAGCCGTAAGCCGAGCGAACTCGGCGACATACTTGCCGGAACCTAGTGAGCCGACACTGTAGTAGCCGCGACGCTCGGTGCGACGGATTTCCCGCCCTTTTTCGTGAACCACGCGACGTAAAGCGCCGGTAGAACAACGAGTGTTAACAACGTTGCGGTGAACAGGCCGCCGATCACCACGATGGCGAGCGGGCGCTGTGTCTCCGCGCCAATGTCGTGCGAGAGCGCCATGGGTAGCAGCCCCAACGCGGCGAGCATGGCGGTCATCAGCACCGTGCGTAGTCGTGCGAGCGACCCTGTGCGAACCGCTTCGACGACCGACATGCCACCGGCTTCGAGTTGCTGAAAAACTGACAGCATCACGACGCCGTTGAGTACAGCCTGTCCTGACAGTGCGATGAAACCGATCGCAGCTGACACCGACAGAGGAATTGAGAAGATCCACAACGCGACGAAGCCGCCGACCAGAGCGAGTGGCACGTTGAGGAGAATGAGCGATGCGCGTTTGAACGATCCAAACGCGTCGAACAACAACACGAAAATCAGCAACAGAGAAATCGGCACGACGACCGCGAGGCGCTTCATCGCGCGCTCCTGGTTTTCGAATTCACCCGACCAACCGACAGATTGACCCGGTTGCAGCTTCACGTTCTTGTCGACACGTGCCTGCATGTCCGCCACGATGGAGCCCATGTCGCGGCCCTTGATGAAGATGCCGATAGCCATCGTGCGACGACCGGCTTCGCGCGCAATGTCCATCGCGCCGGTGGACTCACGAATGTTGGCCACAGCGCCGAGTGCGACGTAGCCACCGTCTGGTGTCGCGATCGGAATCGTCGCGAGGCTCGACATGGCGCGCCGATCTTCCGGCAAGCGCACCGCAACGGAGAACTTGCGTTCGCCTTCCCAGAGCTGCGTCGCTGCTTTGCCGGCGAGCGCCGCTTCGATCACATCTTGTACGTCGCCGACGTTGAGCCCCGCCCGCGCGGCACGCGCACGATCTATCTCAATCAGCAGATGCGGTACTTCACCGAGACGATCAATTTCCGCGCGGTACACGCCTTGCACTTGCCGAATTTCGCGTTCGATGGCTTGCGCCGTTTTCTTTAGTTCGACCAAATCATCGCCAGCGATCTTGATGACGATTTGACCGTCGATCTGCGAAATGGACTCAAGCACGTTGTCGCGAATCGGCTGCGAGAAGGTTGGCTCCATGCTCGGAATCGCCGACACCGCGCGATCCATTTCCTCGATGATTTTTTCCTTGGTCATGCCCGGCCGCCACTGCTCGGCGGGCTTGATGTCGACGAAGATTTCGGCCATGCTGATCGTCTTTGGATCGGTGCCGTCTTCTGGTTGGCCGGCCTTCGAAACGGCAGTCACCACTTCTGGCACGGATCGCAACGCCTTGCGTGCTGTCGCGAGTACACGAGATGCCTCTTGTGTCGAGACACTTGCGGGCAACCGCAAATTCACCCAAATCGTGCCTTCGTTCAACTCTGGCAAGAACTCAGACCCAAGCCGACTTGCCGTGACGATCGCGAGCGCAAACGTGGCAAGACCAATCGCAATCACTTTCATTCGATGCGTCAACGCCCACTCGAGCACGGGCGTGTAGACGCGCTTGCTAAACGCCACGATCCAGTTGTCGTGATGCGGCACCTTCTTGCGCAACGTCCAGAACGCGAGGAGCGGTACCAACGTCAGTGAGAAGATTAGCGAACCGACGAGCGCGGTCGTCACCGATAGGGCCATGGGTTGAAAGATGCGGCCTTCGTGTCGTTGCAATGCGAAGATCGGGATGTGCGCCGCGATAATGATGAGCATCGAGAAGAGCGTCGGTCGTCCCACTTCGTTCGCGGCGTCGGCGATCACCTTACGGCGCTCGTCGGTGGTCATGTTCTCGGGTTGCTGCGAGAGTCGTTGCAGAATGTTCTCGATGACGATGACTGCGCCGTCGACGATGATCCCGAAGTCCATTGCACCCAGCGACAGCAAGTTCGCGGGCACGCCCATAATTTTGAGCCCCAGAAAGGTCGACAACAACGCTAGCGGAATGACGACTACTACCGCCAAGCTCGCACGGAAGTTCGACAGGAACAAGTACAGCACGATCGAGACCAAGACCGCGCCTTCGACAAGATTGCGGAACACGGTCGAAAGCGTCTTGCCCATCAGCCACGTACGGTCGTAGTAGGGCTCAATCTTCATGCCCTTGGGGAGGCCCTTCGCGTTAAGCGTTTCAATCTTTTGCTTTACGCCCTTGAGCACTTCACTCGGGTTTTCGCCTTTGCGCATCACCACGATGCCAGTCACGATATCGTCATCGTTGTCTTGACCTACGACACCGAGGCGCGGTACCGCGCCGACCTTCACTTGCGCGACGTCGCGAATCAAAATCGGTGTGCCGCCGCGCGAAGTGAGCACGATTTGGCCGATGTCATCGGCTGAAGCGAGCAAGCCGATGCCCCGAATGGCGTACTGCTGCGCGCCCTGCGCGACATAACTGCCGCCGGCATTCGAGTTGCCGCGTCCCAGCGCATCGAGAAGGTTTTGAAACGTAAGTTTGAAGGCGCGCAGCTTGTCGAGATCAGGTTGCACTTCGTATTGTTTGATCGCGCCGCCCATCGCCACCACATCGGCAACACCAGGCACTTGCCGCAATGTTCGCTCGACGACCCAATCTTCGACGGTGCGCACTTCAGTCGTGGAGTAGCCATCACCCCGTAGGCGGTAGCGCATCACTTCACCGACCGGCGTGGAGTTTGGCGCAATCGAAGCTTCAACGCCCGGTGGTAAGTCAACCCCGCGCAGACGCTCGTTGACTTGCTGCCGCGCAACCATGACGTCGGCTTTGTCGTCATACGTGATCACGGTGTACGAAAGGCCAAACTGTGTGTGCGAGAACACGCGAAGCGCGTTTGGCAAACCGGACACGGCAACCTCAATGGGCAGCGTTACCTGCTTCTCGACTTCCTCGGCGGCGCGACCAGGGAACAGAGAAATGATCGTGACCTGCGTGTCGGTGACATCCGGGAACGCTTCGACGGAGAGATTCTTAAACGCGATGACACCGGAAAATACGAATAGCAGCGTGCCAAGCACCACAAAGAGTGGCTGCGTCAGCGCGTATCCAATCAACCGCTTCATGGTTTCGGTCCGGCCGCTGGCGCTTTCGCGGACGGAGTGCTCGGCGCAGCTTGCGTTGCAGTACTGGGGGCCTTCTCAGCAGGAGCCTTTGCGGGTGCGCTCTTGTCGGGCGCAGCGGCTTCATCGCCCTCTGCTGCATCTTGCGACAAGGCAAATTGACGAGCGAGCAACAGGGTGTTGTCGCTCACGACTTTGTCGCCCACTTCGAGTCCGCGCGCGATGACCGCTTGCTTCGTGTCCTGAAATGAAATGCGCACCTCACGCGGTTCAAAGACGCCGGCCGCCGTCTGCACGAAGACCACGTGTTGACCGTTGCGCAACACAACTGCGCTGCTCGGGACGACCACACCGCCGCCGAGGTGGCGCTCCATGCGGGCATTGGCAAGCATTTCCGCTTTGAGGCGTCGCGCGGGGTTTGCGACTTCGCCGCGAACTTTGATCGTGCGCGTTGCCGGGTCAATGGAGTCCGACATCGCAACGACCTTACCCGTGAACCTCTCACCCGCGAGCGCGGGCACTACGAGATCAAAATTGGAGCCAATCTTCAGTACTCCAATGTCCGTCTCCCGCGCATCAATCTGAACCCATAGCGAAGTTGGATCGGACAGCACGAAGAGTGCCGGCACGCCGACGCCTGATTGGTCAGGGCGCAACTCTTGCCCCGGGTTCAAGTTGCGTTCGACCACAACGCCACTAATGCCGCTGGTAATAGAAAGCGCTTGATTGACGCCCGCACCACCGCCATACAGGCGCGCACGTGCCGCGGCGCGCGACGCTTCCGCTTGCGCGCGTGCGAGATCCGCTTCCGCCTGGTCGAAGTCCTTGCGCGCGAGGACGCCGGCATCAAGGAGTTCTTTCTGCCGATTCAGTGTCTTATTCGCCAACTGCACGTCAATACTCGCACGTGCAGCCTCAGACTGCGCCTGACCCAAATCCGGCGAGGCAAGCGT
>JAKPSO010000215.1 GCA_029571495.1 Pseudomonadota bacterium | reverse complement strand
CGAGCCCTAAGTTATTCGTCACGTTGTTTCCGGTCAATCCCTGCATTGCTCGGAGTATGACCATCCCGTCGGTTCGCACAATCGTACTCGGTCCGCCTGTTACGTTGTAGGTGCCGCTCGTAGCGTTGTAGATGGCACTGGGTGTCGTGTTTCCTGCGCACGTTCCCGCGAGCCCAGCAAATGCAGCTGAATTCAGACCCATCATTCGTCGGAGGATCGCTGCACCATCCGTCGCGGGTTCGATGAGGCCGTTGTTGTCGACATCTAGGTTACACGCACCGATCGCTTGCACCACGGGGTTTTGACCGCTAAGGTTAGCCGTGACATTGGTGAACGAGAGTGGCTTGATGCGAAGTCCGGATGGCGCCGCCGCGTGAAGTACACCACTCCATGCGCTCGGCACCGTGCACGTGTACGCACCACTCGCGAGCGACGCGTTGCAGGTCACACCGGCGGCTGGGCGCGCACAGAACGTAACACCCGCGATGCCGCTGCCGTTGCTGATCGTTCCGCTAATGGTGGCTGTTGGCCGATTACGGAACGCAGCAATCGTTGCGCGTGTGTAGTTCAGCGCCCGCGCGTTATCCGCGCATGTCGCCGGATTCGTCGTACAAACCCCTGTGTCTGTATCGCCCGCGACACCCAGCGGAGTGCCCCCGCCAAGAAGTTGGCACGTCTGCGTAGTCGTGTTGCAAGTTACGTTTGGTGACGAGAAAAATGGAGCGCTCGCCGCAGCGTAAGACATGATGTCACCGAGCGCCGCGCGATTCGGATTACCGATCGGATAGTTCAGACCATAGCCGTAGGCGAAGTACGTAACACCAGGCTGACTGGTGTTGGGGCGGTCATGCTCTAGGCCCATGTTGTGCCCGGTCTCATGCGCTAACGTGTCGGTACGACAGTAAGTGTTACTTGCTGAGTCGGCCCCGTCGCCGATGACTGCATAGCCGAACTGCGCCGAGTACGTCAGGCTCGGCACTCCTTGATAGACCCACGCCAACCCGCAACTGCCATTGGTGGACGCGAACGTATATGGACGGACTAAGGTCACGAGGTCCGCACCGAGCGAGTCCCGCATAGCGCGCGCCTCGCTTGCGATGGAGGGCAAAGGCACAAGGTCCGGACACCCGGACAGCAAGCAACCACTCGAGGTATTCTTTCCGGTCAATTCCTCTAGCGCGATTTCGTTGGTGTTCGAGTTCGTGTAGGACGTGAGTTGCGTTCCCAACAAATTCAAGGTGATCGCCACTTCACTATTCACGTAAGCGTCATTCGTGACTTGTACCAAGAGGTTGATACGACTGATAATGCCTGCCGTGTTGCCGTACTTGGTGACCATGCCCGATGTGTATAGCACTGCCAAATCAATAGTCGTTTGCGGGCTCGGCATCACTTTCGCATGGTCGACCGACGCGGGCGACACCGCGTCAAGCGGCTGCCCTGCCATCGACGGCACCGGCGGGCGAAGTCCGTCATGTGTGGCACCGAACGATGGCAGCAGTGATTCGGCCTCATGGTCGATCAAAAGAATGCGATTGGGCCCGCTGCGAGCCGGCAAAAGATCGAATCGCTTGCCGTTGATGTTGA
Source organism: Pseudomonadota bacterium (assembly GCA_029571495.1). Classification (GTDB taxonomy): domain Bacteria; phylum Pseudomonadota; class Gammaproteobacteria; order Burkholderiales; family Casimicrobiaceae; genus Casimicrobium. Next base: position 725 of record JAKPSO010000215.1, on the reverse strand, counting down.
CGAGTCCCGTGACCGCGCCCTGGTAACTTGTAATGTAGGTTCGCGTCAACACACTCCGCGTCGCGTCGTATCCAATCCACGTCTGCACGCCGTCGTGTCCCGTCACAACGCGTGCGGTCGTCAAAAGGCCTTTGTCGTGCGGCCCCGCGAGACGCAGCTCGACTTCGTCGCCGGGCGTGCGCGACATCAGTGTCGCCACATCCAACGTCATCACTCGCCCCTCCGCCGTCATTTCCTCGACCACGACGGGTGATTTAGCGATCGCGGGCGCGCACAGCGCAAGTGCCAGCGCTCCGCACAGGGCGGTGGCGAGCAAACGGCGAATGGCGATCGTGGCGCGGTGGTGCATACAACAACTGGTTGTGTGGGCGAAAAACTGGTGCCTCGCACGACGCGTGGACACCGCGAAAACGGACGCGGAGTCTGAATCGGGACGCCCCGCTCCAGTGGCAAAAAATGCCAGCGTCATTGTACGGTGGGTTTCGGTCAAATCCTAGATTCGTGATGTAACTGAGCCCGCTGGCGACAGCCTCAGGCGGCTAAACTGCACGGGCTGCCACTTTCGCCGCTGCCGTGATCATTAATTCTCTCCTCGACACTGACCTCTACAAGTTCACCATGATGCAGGCGGTGCTGCACCAGTTTCCGGGAGCGCAGGTCGAGTACCGTTTTAAGTGTCGCAACGGCGACGTCGCGCTCGCGCCCTACGCGGCCGAGGTCAATCG
>JAKPSO010000630.1 GCA_029571495.1 Pseudomonadota bacterium | reverse complement strand
TTGGCCTTTTTCGAACAGCGCGCGGTGCCTGGTGTCGAGGCAGTGCTGGACGGTGCCTATCGCCGTGTGATTCGAGGCACAGAGCGCGCGGGCGGTTGGCTCGAAGTCAGTCACTTGCCGTCACGGCACGCGTTACAACTTCGCTTCGCTGCTTCGCTCGCGCCCGTGACGCAAACCATGTTGTCGCGCACCAAGCAGGTGTTCGACGTCGCGGCCGACCCGCAGGAAATTGCCGCCGCGTTGGGCGATTTGGCGGCAGGCGCACCGGGCCTGCGCCTGCCGGGCGCGTTTGACGGATTCGAGCTTGCGTTACGCGCGATACTTGGCCAACAAGTGACCGTGAAGGCGGCGCGCACGCTCGCAACGAGGTTCGTCGATGCCTTCGGAGATGTCGTTGAAACGCCGTTTGCTGAGTTGACCCGCGCATTTCCAGCGCCAGCGCGCGTTGCGACGTTGACGCGCGACGACATAGGCAAACTTGGCATCGTGGGGCAGCGCGCCGAGGCGATGATCGCGATTGCGCGCGCGGTCACCGAGGGGCGTCTGCTGCTCGCAAGCGACTCCGAACCAACAGCCACGATTGATGCGCTCAGATCCATCAAAGGCGTCGGACCGTGGACCGCGCATTACATCGCGATGCGGGCGCTCGCGTGGCCCGACGCGTGGCCACCGCAGGACGTGGCGCTGCTGAACGCGATGAATTTGCCCAACACTGCAAAGGGCCAGCGCGAAGCCGAGGCAATCGCCGAAGCGTGGCGGCCTTGGCGCAGCTACGCGGTGCTGCATACGTGGCGCAAGCTTGAACCTGTGAATGTGAAATGAGGATGCGACCGTGACCACTTATTACGACCTTTACGACTCACCAGTGGGCGAGTTGCTGTTCCTGTCCGACGGCACAGCGCTGACGGATTTGCACATGACCGCTGGCAAATACGTGCCGGCCAGCAGCGGGCACTGGCAGCGGAATTCGGCACTCACGGTGTTCGAACAAACGAAGCGCGAACTGGATGCGTACTTTGCGGGCAAGCTTCGTGGCTTCACGGTGCCGCTTGCCCCGCGCGGGACGGAGTTTCAAAAGCGCGCGTGGATCGCGCTGACCAAAATTCCGTTTGGCGAAACGCGCACCTACGGGCAACAAGCGCACGCGATGGGCCAACCCACGGCCGTGCGCGCGGTCGGAGCGGCCAATGGCAAGAACCCAATCGGCATCATCGTGCCGTGCCACCGAGTCATCGGCGCGAACGGCACCCTGACCGGCTACGCGGGTGGGCTGCACAACAAGGCGTTTCTTCTCAAACTAGAAGGCATCCTTTGATCCGCCGCGACATCATCGACTTTGTGCTGCTCGCCGCGATTTGGGGCGCTTCGTTTCTGTTCATGCGCATCGGAGCGCCTGAGTTCGGGCCGTTTGCATTGATTGGTTTGCGCTCGGGGGTCGCCGCGCTTTGTCTGTATCCGCTGGTCTTTTTGCGCGAGGGGTTAGGCTCGTCGCGGGCGGCGGCTCGACCCCTCGCGATCGTCGGTCTCATGAACGCTGCGATCCCGTTCACGCTGCTTGGGTACGCCGCGCTGTCGCTGACGGCGGGTTTTTCGGGGCTCATTAATGCCGGAACGCCGCTTTGGGCTGCCGTGGTGGGTTTGGTGTGGCTGAACGCCAGTCTGTCGAAGCGGCAGTGGATTGGGCTCGCGCTTGGTGTCCTCGGCATGGTGGTGCTGACGTGGGGCAAGGTCGACTTCAAACCCGGCGGCTCAGGGTTGGCCGTGGTTGCTGGTATCCTCGCGACCATCGCATACGGTTTTTCGACGCATTACGCGAAAAAGAAGCTCGCAGGCGTGGCGCCGATGACGGTCGCGGCCGGGAGCCAATTGGCCTCGGCGCTCGCACTTTCGCCGCTTACGGTGATGTTTTGGCCGGACAAGCCCCCGTCCGTGGCCGCGTGGCTTGCCGCCATCGCGCTCGCGGTGTTGGCGACTGCTTTCGCTCTGATCCTGTATTTCCGCCTCATTGCACGGCTTGGCGGGCAAAAGGCGTCGACCGTCACCTTCCTCATCCCGGTATTCGCGATTGCTTGGGGCGCACTATTTTTGGGCGAAACAGTCACTTGGCCCATGGTGGTGGGCGGCGTCATTGTGCTCGTCGGGACGGGGCTCACGCTCGGCTTCGGGCCAAAAGCCCGCAAATTAGCTGCTACGTCTGTTCCGAAGCTATAATTCAAGGCTTTTTCGCAATTTCATGCGAAGAGCCAGCTATTCCACATCCGAATGGAAGAGCTTCTTGAACACACACCAAAACAAGCGTAGAACATCATGAAACGTACCTATCAGCCATCAGTCATTCGTCGCAAGCGTAACCACGGTTTCCGCGCCCGTATGGCAACCAAGGGTGGTCGCGGTGTTATCCGTGCCCGTCGCGCCAAAGGCCGCGCCGTTCTCTCGGCTTAATCGCCACCGCTGCGCCTCATCACGCACGTTGCGCTTTCACCTTCTGCCGTGCCGGTCGTGCCCGCTGAATTTGCGGGACAAAGTTTCCCGCGCGCTGCCCGGCTGTTAGAGCCGGACGACTTCGTGCGCGCGTTGAAAACGCGTGCGCAGCGCGGGCAATACTTGTGGGTTTACCGCCGCGCCGATGAGCCCAGCGCACGCGCTGCCGCGCGGCCCCGTCTGGGCCTGATGATCGGCAAGAAGAACGCGCGCACCGCTGTCCTGCGCAACTCCGTTAAGCGTCGTATCCGCGAACAATTTCGTCTGCGTCAGGCCGTATTGCCCGACACACAATATGTCGTGCGCTTGAGTACCGCGATAAAGCCCAAAGATGTCCCAGCAGTGATTGCTGAATGGATGGGTGCGCTTGATCGTGAAATCGCTAAACAGGCCACCTCTCGTGGCGTTGCCGTGTCGACTAAGTTGGCACCCTCACGGTCAACGGTGAGCGTGTGAACACACGCGAATCAACGACGGACGCGCGACGTCCAAATCCGGCAAGTGCCGTTGCCCTCGGACTCATCAAGGCATACCAATACGGTATTCGCCCGATGCTTGGTCAGCGCTGCCGGTTCTTTCCAAGTTGCTCCGAATACACTGCGGAGGCCATCGGCGCCTACGGCGTGATTCATGGCGCAGCTCTGGGTGCAAAGCGCCTCGCGAAATGCCACCCGTGGCATGCGGGCGGCTATGACCCTGTTCCTGAAAAAAGCGCTGCACGTACTAGTGCGACGCATTCCGTTTCTTCCAACCTCTAACTGAAAGCCCACCATGGACTTCCAGCGTCTCGTTCTATTCGTCATCTTTTCTATGTCGGGTGTGTTCCTGTTTCAGGCGTGGCAAAAAGAAAACGCCCCGCCGAAACCCGTAGCTCCGATCACCGCGCCTGCCGCAACGACGGACAAGAAAGCCGACGTCCCCACCGCGCCAGCGGCGGGGTCCAATGCCGCGACCGCCCCTGCTGGTGCAGTCCCCGGAGCGACCGCTCCTGCTGTTGCTCCGGCTGCGGCGCCAGCCGGCGAGGTGTTGACGGTTAAGACCGATCTCTTCACCGCGAAGATCAACACCATCGGCGGCGTGATTGAAGAAGTTGCGTTGAACGAGGACAAAGACGCGGCGGACAAGAGCAAGCCGTACTACGTTTTGTTGAAGAACAAAGACCGCACGCACGTGGCGCAGTCGGGTTTCAATACGACGGGCTTCGCCAATCACTACTCGCCTTACAGCAAGGTGTCTGGTTCATCCGAAATGGGCACTGCGAACTCACTAGAGATTCGTTTGTCGGCGCCCATCGCGTCCGGGGGCAAGACAGATCTCGTGTACACGTTTAAGCGTGGTAGTTACATCGTTGACGTCGCACACGAAGTCACGAATGGTGGCGCTGCTGCAGTCAGTCCCGTTGCGTATTTTCAGTTACAACGCGACAGCAAAGTGACTGGTACTGAAAACGGCATGGTCGGAATTTTTCACGGCCCCGTGGCGTATTCCGAACAAGATAAGTACAAGAAGATTGACTACAAAGACCTCGAAAAAGGCAAGAAGAACCTCTATCCGCAAAATGTGGACAACGGTTGGATCGGGATGGTTGAGCATTACTTCGTAGACGCGTGGTTGCCGAAGGCGGGCATGAAGCGCGAGAACTACGCACTAAAGGTGGATGGCGCGGACAACTACTTGGCAGGCCTCAAGACCGCCGTAGGCGATATTGCGCCGGGCGCGACGGCCAAGATCAACGTGCCGCTTTACATGGGCCCGCAAGAGCAAGACGCGCTGAAGGCTGCGGCTCCGGGACTTGAACTCGTCGTCGACTACGGCATGTTCAACTTCGTCGCCGCGCCAATGTTCTGGCTGCTCAAATGGTTCCACAGTTTCGTGGGCAACTGGGGCTGGGCGATCATCCTGCTGACGATCCTGATTAAGGCGGTGTTCTATCCGCTTAACGCCGCCGCAGGTCGCAGCATGGGCAAAATGAAGCTCGTCGGACCGAAGCTCAAAGAAATTCAAACCAAATACGCCGACGACCGCGTCAAGCTCAATCAAGCGATGATGGAGCTTTACAAGAAAGAGAAGATCAATCCGCTCGGTGGATGTCTGCCGATCCTTATCCAGATGCCGGTGTTCATCGCGTTGTATTGGGTACTGATGGCCGCTGTCGAATTGCGCCATGCGCCGTGGATCGGCTGGATTCATGATCTTTCTGGCCCTGATCCGTTGTTTATTCTTCCCGTGCTGTACGGCCTGACCGCGTTCGCGCAAGCCAAACTGCAGCCACCTGCACCGGGCATGGACCCGATGCAGCAGAAGATCATGCAATACATGCCCGTCGCTTTTGCCGCGATGTTCTTCTTCTTCCCGGCTGGCCTCGTGCTGTACTGGACGGTGTCGAATATCCTGCAAATTGGGCAACAATGGCAGATCAACAAAATGCTGGAGCGCGAGCAGGCCGCCGTGGTGGCCGCAGGCAAACGCTAACGCGTGCATACCCGACCGTAGCCTCGATGCAGCGAAGCGAAATCGAGGTTGCACGAAGGCTCCGTAGGCATTGAAGTGACATGGCTTATCCCGACACCATAGTCGCCATCGCCACACCGCCGGGGCGCGGTGGTGTCGGCATTGTGCGGGTGTCGGGCAAGTCGTTGACGGATATGACGCGTGTGCTCTGCGGCCGCGGTCTGACCCCGCGCGTTGCGCGGCACACGCGCTTTCTCGACGCCGCCGGGCGACCGATTGACGACGGCATTGCGCTTTACTTTGCGGCACCATCGTCGTTCACTGGCGAAGATGTGTTGGAGCTGCACGCACATGGTTCGCCGATGGTGCTTCAGGCATTGGTGCGGCGATGTGTAGAGCTCGGCGCGCGCCACGCAGAGCCGGGCGAATTCACAAAGCGCGCGTACCTCAACGGCAAGCTCGACTTGGCGCAGGCCGAAGCCGTCGCCGATGTGATCGACGCAGCCACCGAGAGCGCGGCGCGTGCGGCGGTGCGTTCGCTGACCGGGGAATTTTCGGCGCGCATCAAAACGCTGCAAGACACGATCATCCGCCTGCGCATGTTTGTTGAGGCGACGCTGGACTTTCCGGAAGAAGACGTCGAGTTCATTGAGGCCGAGCGCGCTCGCGACCAGCTCGCTGAGACGCGCGTAGCGCTGCAGCGCGTCATCGCGGAGGCGGGCCGTGGGCAACTTTTGCACGACGGCATTCGCATCGTGCTCGCCGGCGAACCCAATGTCGGCAAATCAAGCCTGCTCAACGCCCTCGCGGGAGACGAGGTTGCGATTGTGACGCCAATCGCGGGCACCACGCGCGACACCGTGAAGAGCCACATCAACGTCAAGGGGCTGCCCGTGGAGATCGTTGATACGGCGGGCCTTCGAGACACGACCGATCCGGTGGAGGCATTGGGTATCGAGCGCACGCGTGCTGCTATACGCGACGCCGACCTCGCGTTGGTGATCGTTGAATCGGCACAGGCGGTTTCGAACGCGTTAATCGCTGAGCTACCTGAATCTTTGCCACGCATCGTTGTGCACAACAAGATCGACCTTCGGTCAGATGCCGCGCGCATCGATGATCACGGCGTTTGGTTATCAGCGAAAACGGGTGATGGGGTTGAGTTGCTGACAGGCGCCATTGCTGACGCCGTGGGCTTCAATTACCGCGAGGAAGGCGGATTTATGGCGCGCGAGCGTCACGTCACGGCGTTGCGCGCTGCGCTGAATCACGTTGATGACGCAGCGGCGCACCTTGAGCATGTCGCGCTGGAACTTTTCGCCGAAGAGTTGCGCCTCGCGCACGAAGCGCTCGGTGAGATCACGGGCGAATTCACCGCGGACGATTTGCTCGGCGAGATCTTCAGTCGATTCTGCATTGGCAAGTAACCTGCTGTTGTACGTGCACCCCACTAAAATTGCGGATTGCCATTTTTTCGCTAGCTAGTGAAAGACATCATCACCCTATCCGGCGACATCGGCGGCGGTAAGTCGTCTGTTGCACGCATTCTGTCGGCGTCGCTCGGCTACCCCATTGTCTCGGCGGGTGGAATGCAGCGTGAAATCGCGACGAGCATGGGGTTGACGACGCTGCAACTCAACGAACAATCCGCAAAAGACAGGAGCGTTGATGATCGCATCGACGCGTACACCAAGCAGCTCGGGGAGACACGCGATCAGATCGTCGTAGATTCGCGATTGGCATGGCACTTCATCCCTGTGGCGTTCAAGGTGTTCTTAACGGTTGATGCTCTCGTGGGCGCGCAGCGGGTGTTCGATGCATCGCGCGCTGAGGAAAAGAATCACTCGCTGCCAGAAACGCTGGAAAACAATCAATTGCGCCGACAGCTTGAATCGTCCCGTTGGCGGACGCTTTACGGCATCGAAATGCGCGACTATCGCAATTACGACTTGGTCGTAGACACTTCGTACGCGCCTCCAGAAGTTGTCGCGCAAACGATTGAGCGGAGCTTTCACGCCAAGCGAGCGGGACAGACCACGGCACAGTGCTGGATGAGTCCGAAGCGCCTGTTGGATGCGCCTGTCGGGGCGAGTGCAGCTGCCGACGGTGCTGTGTCCATTCGTGCTACCGACGGCAGCTTCGTGATCGCCTCGGGCCGTACGTTGGTCGAGACAGCGCTGCGCGATGGCGTGCCACTGATTCCCGCTGCGCTCGTCGCCTAGCGCGCGCTAGAAAACGCCCTTCTGACGCAACACACGCACCAACGCGCGTGTGTGCCGATCAATGTCACCGATGTCAATGTGTGACGTGTCGGGTGTATCGATTTGTAGCGACGGATAGTCGCGGAAATCTATCATCGTCGCAGGCATGATCGCGACAAGTTTGTCCCAATACGCTGGCCGCGGAAAGTTCTGTTCATCAAGATCGAAGTGTTCGTCGGACACCGGTTCGCGATAGAAGACGACCTTCCCGCCACGCGCGTTGATGCGTTCGACCCAGCGCACAACTTCGCGCATTTCTGAGAGCCACACATCGGCTGCCGGTGGTGGATTCGCAGGGTAGTAGGTGCGATGCTCGTTGATTCGGGCGGCGCGGATGAGCGGCAGATTGCTTTTCTTGTAGTCGGTGCCGCCGGAGCGATCGCGCTCCAACGTCACGTATTCCTTGTGCGGCGGGCCGTAGCCGTCGAGCCCCCGCTTAATGAGCGTCACCAGCGCGAAGTCGGGCCGTTCGGCTATCGACGCTGTTTGCACTTGCGTGAGCAGACGACGGTGTAGGGCGCGTGAAGGACTCCAGTCGTGGCGGTAGTGCTGCACGTACTTGCTTTGCATCTCCCACACGCGTCGATCCATGCCGCGTGCGTCGATGCCAACGATGGCCACGCCAACAAATTTATCGTCCTCTGATAGGTCGCGTAGCGCTGCGAGCGGGTAGTGGCCGTTGACCGCGAGCATGATCGGATCGACGTTGAGCCCGAGCGCATGTGTCTCGTCACGAAACACGGCGGGAGAAATGCCGTACTGAATGCGTGATGCACCGAGCAACGCGACACGTTGCGGCGGCGCGGCTCTGACAGCGCGCGCGCGATGTTGCGCCCACAAGTCAAAGCTATCCATCACCGTCGGGGCGTAGCCTTGGCCGCGCCAATACCACTCGAACGTTGCCCAACCCCCAAGCGTGATCGCCGCTGCGAGGAGCCAAGTCAGGAGCCAGTGCGCGCGCATGGTGTCTTGCTCCTAAAACTGAAAGTAGATGAAGGCATTGGTTTTGCCCGGTGAGAGGATGATCGCGAGCGACATCGCCGAGAGCGTCACGACGCGCCACGGCCACGCGATGGCAGGCACCCAATCCCAACCCTTGCGCGATTTGAGCCATCCCTGTGCGGCCAGCCCCGCCAGCAGACCAACGACGAACACTTTCGCGTCGCCGTTCCAAGCAAGCGTCACGGCATCGCGCGCGGCAAATCCAAACATTGCAACCGTTCGTTCCCAAGCCACCGCAAGCGTTGGCGCGCGGAAGTAAACCACTGCCCACGAAAACAGAGCAAACGTCAAGAACGCGAGTATCCAACGAACGGGCTTGGCGTCCCAAACTTTCCATTCGCCGACGCTGTCCTTTAGCAGACGCTCGATGACGAGAAATGCGCCGTGCATCGCACCCCATGCCACGAAATGCCATGCCGCGCCATGCCAAAAGCCACACGCGGTGAACGTGATCATCACGTTGAGACAGCCCCGCAAGCGGCCTTTGCGGTAATGCCCAAGAGGATTGAACACATAGTCACGCAACCAGTTCGACAACGAAATGTGCCAACGCGTCCACAGCTCTGCGATTCCAACCGACGCGAACGGCGCCTCAAAGTTTGGTGGCAAGTGGAAGCCAAACATTTTCGCGATACCCAGCGCTGCGAGCGAGTATCCCGCGAAGTCGCAATACACCTGCATCGAAAACGAAAACGCACCAGCCCACGCCGCCGCGAAGCTCGCACGATAGTCCGCGGCGAATACGATGTCCGAAATCGGCGCAAACACATGATCCGCGCCGACGATTTTCAGGAACAACCCGCCGACGAGCATGAACGCGCCAAGCGCCACCGCGTCACTTGTGACCGTTCGCGGAGTGGTAGTCTGACCGTTGAAATCGGCAAAACGCATGATCGGACCCGCGACTAAATGCGGAAAGAACGTCATGAATAAACCGTAGTCACGCAAACTTTTCGTCGGTGCAAGGCGCTTCTTGTAGACGTCAGTGATGTACGAAATCGATTCAAACGTGTAGAACGAAATGCCAAGTGGCAACACGATGCCGAGATCAATCGGTTGGTATTTGATACCGAACGCGCCGAGCCAATCGATGGCGGTATTGGCGAAAAACTGGGCATACTTGAAGTAGCCGAGAAGACTCAGGCTCGCAACGATGGAGGCCCAGAACCAGACGCGCCGCTGCCGGATGTCCGTGCTCGCATGAATGCGTTGCGCAGCCCACCAATCGAACACCGTGGTAAACGCCAACAGCAGCAAAAAGAACGGGTTCCACGAGCCGTAGAACACACAACTCGCAACAAGCAAGACGTTCTTGCGCGCGGCCCAAGAGCCGAGCTGCACGTAGAGCGGGAAGACGATCGCAAGGAAAACCGCGAACGTGAGCGAATCGAAGGTCATACCGCTCGAATGCTATCGCGCGGCGCGCGTTGCTAGTCGGCGGCGCGTTGTTAATCGACCTTGGCGCCGCTTTCTTTCACGATGCGTGCGTACTTTGGAATCTCTCTCGCGATGAACGCCTTGAACTCCTCCGGCGTGCTCGCGGCAGGTTCCGCGCCGCTCGCGAGCCACTTCTCGCGCAAATCGGACGCCGCGAGCGCCTTTGCGATTTCGTCGGAGAGTCGTTTCACGATCTCCGTCGGCGTTCCGGCGGGCGCGAAGACGCCCCACCATGTAAACACATCGAAGTCCTTGACGCCCGCTTCGGCCATTGTCGGCAGCTCTGGCGCGAGCGCGCTGCGCTTGGGGGTCGTCACGGCAAACGCTTTCAGCTTTCCGGCTTTGATTTGCGGCAGCGCTGAGGCCATGTTGTCGAACATCATCTGCACCTGTCCACCGAGCAAATCGGTCATCGCCGGTCCGCCGCCTTTGTAGGGCACATGTGTGATCGGCGCGCCAGTGGCTAGTTTGAACAGCTCGCACCCGAGATGTCCGGCACTGCCATTGCTGCCGCTCGCGCAATTGACGCGACCGTTGGACTTCGCGAACGCAATGATGCCGGGCAAATCGGTTGCCGGCAGCGCGGCGGGATTGGTGACTAACACGTTGGGCGTGATCACGACGAGAGACACAGGGGCGAAGTCCTTCACGGCGTCAAACGGCATCTTCGCGTACAGCGCGGGGTTCACCGCGTGCGTCGAGAGCGCACCCATGCCAAGCGTGTAGCCGTCCGGCGCGGACTTCGCCACCGCGTCCATGCCGATGTTGCCGCCAGCGCCGGGGCGATTGTCGACAACCACCTGTTGCCCAAGCTGAATCGAGAGCTTTTGCGCGAGGGCGCGCGAGGTGACGTCGACCGAGCCGCCCGCAGGAAACGGAACGACGAGACGGATGGGCTTGGCGGGGTAAGTTGCCTGCGCAAATACGCTGACACATGCAAGAACGCAGCTGGCGGCTGTGAGGCGCAACGCGGCGGAACGGTAAGTTTTGAACATGAAAAACGACGGAGACATGATTTGCAGCAACTGGCAGAAAACGGGCCAATGATACGGAACCCGGCCCAACGCAGCCGATCAACGCATAATTGCTCAATCTAGGGGTTTTGTGCGCATTGTTTACGAAATGAAAAAGACGATATACGGCGTGGTGGTTGCGCTGCTGGGGGCGGTGCTGGGGGCGGGCGCCATGTTTTTCTTCGGATTGCTGAAGCCGCCCGCTCCGGCGAGTGCAGCGCCGGCGGCGGGAGCCAGCCCGGCTCCGGTTGCGGGTGCGCCGAAGGCGGCCGATGACGCCGCGAAGAGCACAGCGGCTGGCGCTCCGGGCGCAGCGGCTCCGGCGGGTGCGGCGCCGGCGGCCGGTTCGGCTCCACGCGCTGCGGGCGCTGGCGGCCCAAGTGGCGGCATCGCTGTCGAACTTGGAAAGCCCGAAAAACTCGATTGGCCGAAAACGGTGATGGCCGTGGGCAGTTTGCGTTCTGACGAGTCCGTGATCATTCGCGCTGAGCAATCGGGCCGCATCACAGCGCTCAATTTCAAAGAAGGCCAGCCTGTGCGCATGGGCCAACTGCTGGTGCAGCTGGACGATTCGCTGGCCAGGGCCGAGCTTGAACAGTCGGTCGCCAATCAAAAGTTGGCGAAGGCGAAGTTTGATCGCGCCGTCGAATTGCAACAGAAAAATTTCATCTCGGGCCAAGCGCGCGACGAAGCCGAAAACGCGATGCGTGTGGCCGACGCGACGGTGTCGCTCGCGCAGGCAAAACTGACCAAACTCTTCATCAAAGCGCCGTTCTCGGGCACTGTCGGCTTGCGCTCTGCGGGCGTGGGCGACTATGTGAAGGACGGCCAAGACATTGTGAACCTTGAAAAGACCGATCCAATTAAGGTCGATTTCAAAGTGCCCGAAGTGTTTCAGTCGAAGATTCGCGTCGGGCAGGCGCTGTCGGTGTCGTTGGACGCGTTGCCCGGCAAGCCATTTGATGGCACGGTGTACGCGGTGAATCCGCAACTCGACACGGCCGGTCGCGCCGTGGTGCTGCGCGCGCAAATGGTCAATCGTGGCGGCGAATTGAAGCCCGGCATGTTTGCGCGCGTGCGCTTGACGCTCGCCGAAACGGCCGACGCCGTAGTCGTTCCCGAGCAGTCGGTGGCGATGCAGGGCGAAGATCAGGTCATGTACAAGGTCGTTGACGGACGCGCGCTGCGCACTAAGGTCGTTGTGGGCCAACGTCGCGAAGGCAAAGCGGAAATTGTCGAAGGCGTCGGGCCTAACGACGTGATCGTGCTGGCTGGCTGGCAAAAACTCCGCGATGGCGTGCCCGTGCGCGCGGCGAGCGCGGGACCTGCTGGCCCGGCCGGCTCCGGTGTGGTGCCGAATAAGGGGGCAGACGGAAAAGCACCGGAGCGCAAAGGCGCAGACGCGCCTGCCGGGGGCGTTTCGCCCGCCGCGCCTGTGCAGTCAGGCGCCGTTGGCAAAGGTGAGAAAAAGGGTTAACAACTTTTGCTATCTAACGACTGCAGCGCGTTCGTTAGGTGGTTATTTTCTGTTAAGTCGACTGGTGTACTTATCAGCCGCCAGTGACCGCTAATCGGTCGTTCGCGCAGAAAAGCTGAACAGCGGTAATGTGAGGCAGTGTCCATGAATCTCTTTGATCTATGCATTAAGCGGCCCGTGCTTGCGACCGTGTTGTCGCTCGTGGTGGTGCTTTTGGGTTTGATCGGTTACCAACGACTTTCCATTCGCGAGTACCCGAAGATCGACGAACCGATCGTAAGCGTCAGCACGACGTACAAGGGCGCGTCGCCGGAAGTTATCGAATCGCAAATCACCAAGACGCTCGAAGACTCGCTTTCTGGCATCGA
>JAKPSO010000625.1 GCA_029571495.1 Pseudomonadota bacterium | reverse complement strand
TCGAACAGCTTGCCGTCGAGGTCAACGACGCGCAGACCGTGCTAGCACCGTCAAAGGCATCGTTCAGCGTGTCCGAAATGAATCCGCCGGCGGAGGTATCCGCGCTGACGGGGCCAGTGTACGAGGCCTCGCTGACCGCGGCAGACGCAGAGCTTGACGTACTAAACGTGACGTTCGTGTTCACGAACCACTTCAGGCCGCTAGCATCGGTCAATGCAACGCTGCCAGTCGCCGCCGTGGAAACGCCCGGGTGCTTAGCGGGTTTGACCACACCAGCCGCTCGCTTGAGCGAACCGCTTTCCGAAACCGAGACCGCGGCAATGGAAGCACTGCCGTAGGTGACCAGTAGCGCAATGGCCACCGCGCGACGGACGAAACGCCCGTGATTTGTGTTCATCATATTTTGACCCCGAGAATGTGATCTAAGCCGCTACCGCAATCTGACCTGCACGAGCGCTTTATTAATGAGAATAATCTTAGTTAATAAGTGTTGTAATGACAAGGTCAAGTCGAAAATATTGAAGCGAATCGAGCGCGAAATTCATGCACTGTAGTGGATTGTTGTTTTTTTGGTCAATGCTTCGCCGTCGAATTGACGCGACTAGACGCATCGCTAGCGTTTGTAGAGCACTACTCGTCTTCTTACTGGTGACGTGTGCTCTGCTGTCCGGCTGCGCGGATCGGCGCGACAAGAAACCAAATGTGCTGCTGATCACCGTCGATACATTGCGCGCGGACCATCTCGGAAGCTACGGGCACGGCCTCGCAAAGACGCCGACGATGGATCGTCTTGCGGCAGAAGGGACACGGTTCGCGAACGCCATTTCGTCTGCACCGATCACCTTGCCTTCCCATGCCAGCATGATGACTGGACTTTATCCGCCCGCCCATGGCGTTCGTGACAACGGCGCCTACGCGCTCGGTGCGGACGCCAAAACGCTTGCGGAGCGCCTAAAGGATCTGGGTTACGAGACACACGCCTGGGTTTCGGCGGTGGTGCTTCACCGGCGGTACATGCTCAATCAAGGATTCGACACTTACGACGATGACCTCTGGGCGGAGGCCGACCCAAAAATGTTCATGATTCGTGAGCGTCAGGCGCACAAGACCATTGACAAGGTTTTGCAGTGGTTCACTGGCCGCAGCGCGGCCAGCAGTTCGCCCAAGCAACCGTTTTTTGCGTGGGTGCACCTGTTCGACCCGCATCAACCGTATCGCGCACCGGCTTGGGCGGCACAGCGGACAATCTCGCCGTATGACGCCGAAATCGCGTTCGTCGACAGGCAATTGACGCGTCTTTTTGATGCGCTTCGCGATGCAGGAGAGTTGGAAAACACGCTCGTTATCCTGACTGCGGATCACGGTGAAAGTTTGGGGGAGCACGAGGAAAAGACTCACGCGATCTTCATCTACGACGCCACGCTCCACGTGCCGCTCATCATGCGTTTGCCCGGCGTGATCCCTGCACGTAAGGTTTACGATGGGCCGGTGCGACATGTTGACTTGGTTCCCACGGTGCTAGACGTGCTGCAACAGCCATGGGAAGGCCTGACGCAGGGCACGAGCCTCATTCCCCTGATCGGACGATGGTGGGGCACGACCTCGCTTCCGCAATACTCAGAGTCGCTTCTCGCGGAAGTCGGTTTTGGCATGGCACCGCTGCAAGGGATTCGTTTGGACGGGTACAAGTACATCCGCGCGCCACGTCCAGAGCTCTATGACTTGGCCTCCGACCCGCAAGAACTCACTAATCTCTACCCAAGCAAAGACAACCGACACATCGACTTGGAGCGGGCGCTTGACGGGGTGCTAAAGGAAAGTGCCCAGTTCGCGGTCGCATCCACCGACAACCCGATGACCAAAGAGACGCTCGATGCATTGCAGTCATTGGGCTACTTACAGGGGGCGAATGAGCGAAAAAGTATGGCGGGTATCGACCCCAAAGACGGCATAAAAATTTACGCCAAACTTGAGGAAGCGAGGCACTTCGCGCAGCGTGAAGAATGGGGCGAGTCGGAACGGTTACTTCGCGAAATCCTCACCCAATTTCCGGCGCACTCTTCCGCGCGCAGTGTCCTAGCGCTCACGCTGTTGCAGCAACAGCGGATCGCGGAAGCTAAAGAGGAGTATCTTAAGGTTCTTCAGTTCGACGGTGAACAAGCTCGAGCGCTGCTGATGTTGGGCGTTCTCGAAATGCGCGTTGGCAAGCTAAATGAGGCCGAGACATTCTTCAAGGCGACGCTTGTCAAGTCGCCGGGGTTTGTCGAAGCGATTACGAACTTGGGAATGGTGGCACTTTTGCGCGGTGACGAAAAGCAAGCGGCTGCGTTCCACGAAGAAGCGCTGAAGATTGATCCTGCCTTTCCGTTGGCGATGCGTCGTTTAGGCGACATGCTTTTTGATCGCAGTGACTTCGCGGGCGCTCTTAAGCATTACAAACGTGCGATCGAAAAGAACCCGCGCGACTATCGCGCGCTGATTCAAGCGGGCTTGGCTGCGCGCTACACGAACGATCCGACCGCTGCGCTCGATTATTTTGTTCGTGCCGAAAAGGCGTCGCGTGAAAGCTGGCAGGGTTTCTACAACGAAGCATGTCTTCACGCAGTCGAAAAGCGCCCGCTAGAGGCGTTGCAGCGCCTGCGCGACGCCATTGAGCGAGAACCTAGCGTCGCAGCATTTGCACGCGAAGATCGTGATCTGGTATCGCTGCGGGAAATGCCCGAGTTCACGACCCTCTTGGCGAGTATTGAGGACCCGGGAAACCGTCGCGGGCTACCCCAGAAACAATCGTCCGTGCCAGCGAAATGACGCCGGTGGCATGAGTGCTCTTTCTCATCTTGAACGGCTGGAGGCGGAAAGCATCTACATCATCCGTGAGGTATTTGCGACGTTCGAGCGTCCCGTGCTGTTGTACTCGATTGGGAAAGACAGCGCGACTTTGTTACATCTCGCTCGTAAGGCGTTCTTTCCGGCGTCACTTCCATTTCCGCTGCTTCACGTCGACACGACGTGGAAGTTCCGCGCGATGTACGAAGTGCGGGATCAAGTCGCTGCGCAGTCCGACATCCAGCTTATCGTTCACAAAAATCCACTCGCCGTTGAACGCAGTATCAACCCGTTCGAGCATGGATCGGAAGTCCACACCCTGCTGTGGAAGACACAGGGCCTGAAACAGGCTTTGGCTACCCACGGATTCGATGCGGCCTTCGGTGGTGCGCGCCGTGACGAGGAGCGTTCACGCGCAAAAGAACGCGTGCTCTCGTTCCGATCCTCGTCGCAAGTCTGGGACCCAAAAATGCAGCGCCCCGAGTTGTGGCGCGTGTTCAATACGC
This sequence comes from Pseudomonadota bacterium, assembly GCA_029571495.1. Lineage (GTDB taxonomy): Bacteria > Pseudomonadota > Gammaproteobacteria > Burkholderiales > Casimicrobiaceae > Casimicrobium. The sequence goes on along the minus strand of JAKPSO010000625.1, from coordinate 8,069 downwards.
GTTGCCAGCCCGGGCAGTCGGTGCGCGCTTTTCCGCTTTCCAATTGGACAGAAATAGACGTTTGGCGCTACATCGCGCGTGAGGGGATTCCCGTCGTACCTCTGTACTTCGCCAAGTCCCGCCCGGTCGTTCATCGCGGCGGTACTTGGCTGATGGTTGACGACGAACGCATGCGCCTTGAACCGGGTGAACGAGTCGTTGAAAAGACGGTACGTTTTCGGACCTTGGGCTGCTACCCGCTCACGGGCGCGGTGGAATCCACCGCGAGTACAGTGCAAGAAGTCATAGATGAGCTAGCGCAAAGTAGCGATTCGGAACGGCAGGGGCGCCTGATCGATCGCGATGTTTCAAGTTCGATGGAGCAAAAGAAGCGGGAGGGCTACTTTTGAGCGGCGTTGCGCAAGACGTTGGTGCGGCGCGTACGTTGCGATTCATCACCTGCGGCAGCGTCGACGACGGAAAAAGCACGCTCGTCGGACGTTTGTTGTTCGATTGCGGGGCCGTGCCGCAAGATCAACTTCAACAGCTCCGGCGCGACTCGACGCAGCGTGGTGTTGAATTGGACTATTCGCTGCTCTTTGACGGGCTGGAAGCGGAACGCGAGCAGGGAATCACGATTGACGTGTCGTATCGGTATTTTTCGACGCCGCAAAGGCGCTACATCGTCGGCGACGCGCCGGGCCATGAACAATACACGCGCAACATGGTCACGGCCGCATCGACGGCCGATCTCGCGATCGTATTGATTGACGCAACCCACGGCATACAAACGCAGACGCGTCGTCATGCTTTTATCGTAGGCTTGATGCGCATTCGTACCGTAGTGTTCGCCGTCACAAAAATGGATCGAGTTGCGTATAGCGAATCTGTGTTCGAAAGTATTGCGGCGCAATGTGAAATCCTTGGCCGCGACTTGCGTTTGACCTCGTTCTTGGTCATACCGGTGTCGGGCACCGCTGGCGACAACGTCGTTAACCGCGGAGCAAACATGCCTTGGTACCACGGCGTGACACTCCTCCAGGCACTTGAGCGCGCTGCTGTCATCGACGATGATCGTGCTTTTGCGCCGCTACGAATCCCAGTGCAATCGGTGGTGCGCGCTGACGCGGGCTTTCGGGGCTACTGCGGTACCGTCACGAGCGGCACGGTGCGGCCAGGAGACGTCATCTGCGTGCAACCGTCGGGCCAAAGAGGTACCGTTCGTCGGCTGGTAGCCAAAGGTGGCGACACGCCGTGGGCGAGCGCCGAAAGTGCCGTGATGCTTGAGCTGGAGGAGAAGATCGACGTGTCCCGTGGAGATTTGATTTGCCACGCTGACTCTCCAGCACAACTCGCGTCTCAGTTCGATGTTTCGTTGGTATGGATGAGCGACGCTGCGCTCCTGCCGGGACGTGAATACGAGCTAAGGATCGCCACGCGCACCGCGATTGCAACGGTCACGCGCATTAAGCACAAATTTGATCCGGTCAACCTTGCGCACATCGCATGCGAGACGCTCGCCATGAACGAAATCGCTAGCGCTGAGTTGCACATCAGCAGCACGATTGCGTTCGACGCTTATCAAAGCAATCGCGACAATGGTTCGTTTATTCTCGTGGATCGCTTGAGCTGTGACACAGTCGCTGCGGGGATGATTAATTTTGCTTTGCGCCGATCAACTAATTTGCGGTGGCAGGCGCTAGAAATTGACAAGATCGCCCACGCCAAGATTAAGCGACAACGTCCCTGTGTTCTGTGGCTCACGGGAATTTCCGGCGCCGGAAAATCGACGATTGCGAATTTGCTCGAGAAACGCTTGTACGCCGACGGAAGGCATACGTATGTGCTTGACGGCGACAATATCCGTCACGGCTTGAACAAGGATTTGGGTTTTACCGCCGCTGATCGCGTGGAAAACGTACGACGTGTGGCCGAAGTTGCCAGACTCATGGTCGACGCCGGACTCATAGTCATCACTGCATTTATTTCACCATTTCGCAACGAACGCCGCTTCGCACGCGAATTGTTTGAGCCGCACGAATTTATCGAAGTTCACATTGACGCGCCGCTTGCGATAGCGGAAGCGCGCGATCCAAAGGGTCTGTACCGTAAAGCCCGTAACGGTGAGTTGCCGAATTTCACCGGCATTGACTCGGCGTACGAGGCCCCTGAAACCCCCGACGTTCGCATCGATACCAGCATAGGCAGCGCCGACGACGCTGTGGATCAAATCATCGCGTACTTGGGCGACCGAGTTTTATCGAACTAGCACTTGCGACGCACGTGAGGTCATCGCAAGTGCTATTACGAGCCGAAGGCCGTCAAGTCGTTAGGCGTTAGCGCAAAATTCGTGTCACATTTGGAAAACGCGCTACGCTCTAATTGGAACGTCCACTATGTCTACTTTGATCGACGCCCTTTACGCACAAGCCGACGAATTCATTGCTATTCGCCGCGATATTCACAGCGAACCCGAGCTCGGCTTTGAAGAATTTCGCACGTCCGATCTCGTTGCCGAAAAACTCCTTGCCTGGGGCTACAAGGTTGAACGTGGCATTGGCGGCACCGGTGTCGTGGCGCAGATGAAACGTGGCGACGGTGCGCTGCGCGTGGGACTGCGTGCTGACATGGATGCGCTGCCGATCATCGAGGCGAACACGTTCGGCTACAGCAGTCGGCGCAAGGGTGTAATGCACGCTTGTGGTCACGACGGGCACACCGCTATGTTGCTTGCAGCCGCGCATTACCTCGCCAAGAGCGGGCGTTTTTCTGGGACGCTCAATCTCATCTTCCAACCCGCCGAAGAGGGGCAGGGCGGCGCAGCGCGCATGCTCAGGGATGGTTTGTTCGAGAAGTACCCCTGCGACGCGATTTTCGCGATGCACAACATGCCGAGCATGCCGCAAGGCACCTTCCATCTGCGCGACGGCGCGGCGATGGCTTCGAGTGATGAAGTGATCATCACGCTGCACGGCACGGGAGGCCACGGCGCGTATCCGCATCGCACGACTGACTCCATCGTCGCGGCCTCGAGCATCGTGATGGCGCTGCAAACCATCGTGTCGCGCAACATTGACCCATTGGACATGGCCGTGGTGACGGTCGGCGCGCTGAACTCAGGCATCGCGAACAACGTCATTCCGGCGACGGCGCAACTTAAGCTCAGTGTGCGCGCGCTGAACCGCGAAGTACGCGACAAACTCGAGGCACGGATTCGCGCGCTCGTCACTGCGCAGGCAGAGAGCTACGGCGTACGCGCCGAGATCGTCTACAACCGCAACTATCCGGTGACGGTGAATACGAAGGCGGAGACTGATTTCGCGGCGAGTGTCGCGCGCGACCTCGTCGGCGACGCTCGTGTGACGTACCCGTGCGTGCCAATCACCGGCAGCGAAGACTTCGCGTTCATGCTCGAAAAACTGCCCGGTTGTTATCTCTTCATCGGCAACGGCGATGGCTCGCCCGGCATCGACGGCAAACCGACCAACCCGTGCATGGTGCACAACCCCGGCTACGATTTCAACGATGCCAACATCGGCATGGGTTCGGCTTTTTGGGTGGCGTTAGTGCAACGGTATTTGGCGGCGGCGTAAGCAATGTGCCCGCGTCCGTTTAGGCGAAACCTGTAACAGCTTTTCGGTTAAAATGGCCGTTGGTTGGCCGTTTCGTGACGTTTTCTCATAGTGTTGACTAACGAGAAAATACGCATCTGAAGGCCGTCTGCTAGCCGTAACAGCAATTAAGCTGTAACGAATGCTTAAGTCGCGCCGCCATCCAAGTTTCGCGGCGCGCGACTGTGTTCGTTATTCGCCTCCACGACTTTTTGCAGAAGACGCATGAAGGTTTCGCGCTCGGTTTTGGTGAGCGGATCGAGCATGCGGATTTGTGCGTTGAGCATGGGCGGCACCAGTTCGCGCAAGAGCTTGGTGCCGGCCGCAGTGATTGAGAGCAGCCGCACGCGGCGGTCGTCGGCTGAGGCCGAACGTGCGACCAGTGCGCGTGCCTCTAGGCGGTCGATCACGCCTGCGATGGTGGACGTATCGAATCCGATCGTCGCTGCGAGCGTGCGTTGATCGATGCCCGGCGTGTTGCTGATCGCTTGTAGCGCGGCGTATTGCACGGGCGTCACGCCCAGTGGCGCAGTTTCTTGCAGAAAGATTGACACGGCGATTTGCTGCAAACGGCGAATGTAGTGGCCGGGCAGGGCTTCGAGGTTGACTGCGTCGGCAGTGGTCTTGCTCATGGCACACGCGTCCTTGACATTGACGACGACGTGGCGCCGTGCAGCGCGGCGTCTCGCCGTTGGATAATTCATCGTCAGTATACGAACGATCCAACAGCGACGTAGACCGCGCTCGCGGCGCGGTTACCGTGGACCTGACTTAAGATAGCCACGCATTTCTTTCTCGAACCACGCCGCACGACCCCCATGTTTGATCGCATCCGCGAAGATATTCAAGCCATTCGCAGCAAAGACCCGGCCGCACGCTCGGGGCTCGACATTTGGCTGTCGTACCCTGGCTTTCACGCGATTCGTTTTCATCGCATCGCGAACGCGCTCTGGCGTGCGGGCTTCAAGCGCACGGGGCGTTGGGTGTCGCACCTGTCGCGCTTCTTTACGGGCATTGAGATTCACCCCGGCGCGTTCATCGGACGGCGGGTGTTTATCGATCATGGCATGGGCATCGTCATCGGCGAGACCGCCGAAGTGCACGACGATTGCACGATTTATCAAGGCGTCACGCTTGGTGGCACGTCGCTTGAGCGTGGTGCGAAGCGCCATCCGACGCTCGAAAAAGGCGTGATTGTGAGCGCGGGCGCGAAAGTGCTCGGTAGTTTCACTGTTGGCGAAGGCGCAAGCGTCGGTTCAAATTCCGTCGTCCTAAAAGCCGTGCCTGCCGGCGCGACAGCCGTGGGTATTCCGGCGCGCATTATCACTAAGGAAACCAAGGAGAAGCGCGAAGTCACCGCTCAGAAAATCGGCTTTTCTGCGTATGGTATTTCGGCTGATCTCGACGATCCCTTGGTGCAGGCGATTCACAAACTACTCGATCACAGCGCCGAGTTGGATGCGCGCCTAAATTCGATTTGCGCAGCGCTCGAAAAGCAGGGTGTCGATTGCACGTCGCTGCGTGGCGCGGCTGTGGACGCGAAGGCGATTGATAAGTTACTGGACGCAGATTGATGGCCCGAGAGCCTTGAGCGGACGGCGACGCTCGCCCAGTTCGTTTGCTCTGAGAGAAATATTTGCGGCTCAATGGAATATCCGGCGGCGAACGCGTGTTAACCGTTATGCGATTCCGCTTTTCCTTTGAGGACAGTTCTCTATGCGTATCAAATCTCTTTACGTTGTCGCGCTCGGCGTTGCTCTGCTCGGTGGTTGCGCCACGATGGCGTCCGCGCCGACCAAAACTGCCGGCGGCGTTCTAACTGGCGAAAACGGCATGACGCTCTACACGTTCGACAGAGATGCCGCTGGCAGCGGAAAGAGCGTCTGTAACGGACCGTGCGCTACCAATTGGCCGCCGCTGATGGCTGCCGACGGTGCCACCGCGTCGGCACCGTACTCGATCATCACACGTGATGACGGCAAGAAACAATACGCGATCAACGGCAAACCTTTGTACTTCTGGGCGAAGGACGCGAAGCCGGGTGACAAAACCGGCGACGGGTTTAACAACATTTGGCGCGTTGCGACGCCCTGATGCTCGTTCTGGCAATCCATGGGTGTTGAACAGGCGCTGCCGCACATCCCGCGGCTTCGGCGCTATGCGCGGCTGCTCACCGGCAGCCGCGAGCGCGCCGACGACCTAGTGCAAGACACGCTCGAGCGGGCGTGTCGCAAATGGTCGCTGTGGCGACCACAGACGACGGCCGTGAACGCGTTGGACGGCGAGAGCAGCGGTCTGCGCGGATGGTTACTCTCGATGATGCACAACGTGCACCTTAATCGCGTGCGCGTCGAGCGCCTCGAAGAAGCGTTCGACGACGAACTCGACACGGCCGTTGGCCTGCACGCAGGCGATTCGTCGCAGCAATCGGCGACCCGCATGGACATCGAAGCGGCGTTGGAGCGCCTGAGCCCAACACTGCGCGAAGTGGTGCTGCTGGTCTGCGTCGAGGAATGCTCGTACGCCGAAACCGCGCAAATTGTTGGCGTTCCGATTGGAACGGTGATGTCTCGCCTGTCGCGTGGCCGTGAGAAATTGCGCGAATTCATGTCTTCTGAGGTTGCGAGCGACGGTGGCGCGCGACCCAATCTGCGGGTGATCAAAACCGCACAGGCTGTAAATGAAAATTGAACACACAGACACGACCGTTGTGACCGAGGCCGACCTGCACGCGCTGGTCGACGGTCAGCTTCCGTCAGAGCGCGTGACCGTCGTCACAGCGTGGTTGCGCGAAAATCCAGCCGACGCTGCGCGCGTGGCGACGTGGCAGGCGCAGCGCGCTCAGCTGCAAGGTTTGCATCGCGGCCTGCTCGACGAGGCTGTTCCGAGCGCGCTCGCCGCCGCCTTGCGCCCCGCCCGGCGCTTCGGTTGGCCTGCGCAGATTGCTATGGCTGCGTCGCTTCTCGCAGTCGGTGTGTTGGGCGGGTGGTGGCTGCATGCGTTGACGGGGTATGCGGCGACTACAAGTCTCGCGCGTGCGACGCCCGGATTCGTCCAGGAAGCGCGCGTGGCGCACGTCGTTTACACGCCCGAGCAGCGCCATCCCGTAGAAGTCGGCGTCGACCAGCGCGAGCACTTGATGCAGTGGTTGTCGAAGCGCCTTGGCGCAAAGCTCAGTACACCGGATTTGTCGGCGCAAGGCTTCGCCTTGGTGGGCGGTCGATTGCTCCCCGGCGCGGAAGGCCAGGCGCGCGCGCAGTTTATGTACGAGGCCAAGAGTGGCGAACGCGTGACGCTGCATGTTTCGGTGTTGGCGGCGAACCAGCAAAGCAACGAAACCGCGTTTCGCTTTGCCTCCGACGGCGCAGCACAGAGTTTCTACTGGGTCGATGGTCGCTTTGGATACGCGTTGACCGGCACTCAAAGCAAGGACAAGCTGGCAGTGTTGGGCGAACGCGCGTATCAACAACTCACGGCTGTCCATCCCGCGGTGAGCAAGCCTTAACTGCTTGATTTGGAATAAGAAAAGGCCAAACGAAGCGGTTGGGGCTGTGCAGTGCAACATAAAATTGAGAGAATTCAATATCTTGCATGCAGCTCAATCGTGGACATGACCGTAAATCCCGCAATTCCTGACGCCCTCAACGCCGCCGCCGGTGCCCCCATCGAGGCTGATGCCGTGATCGTGGGCGCTGGCCCCGTGGGCTTGTTCCAAGTCTTCGAGCTTGGTCTGCTCGAAATCAAAGCGCACGTGGTGGACGCGTTGGTGCAGGTCGGTGGCCAGCCCATCGAGCTCTATCCCGACAAACCAATTTACGACATCCCCGCGATTCCGGTCTGCACCGGCCAAGAATTGACCGACGCGTTGCTCAAGCAATGCGAACCGTTCAAGCCAACATTCCACTTGGGCCAAGTCGTCACCGGCCTCGCCAAGCGCGAAGATGGTCGCTTTGACGTCGAGACCTCAGCAGGTACGCGTTTCATCACCAAAACCGTGTTCATTGCGGGCGGCGTTGGCGCGTTCGAACCGCGCAAGCCAAAGGTTGAAGGTCTGACCCAATTCGAAGCGAACGGTCAACTTGCGTACCGCGTGCGCGAACCGCAAAAGTACGCCGGCAAAAACGTGGTCATTCTCGGCGGTGGCGACTCGGCGCTCGACTGGGCGCTGTCTCTGCAGCCGATCGCGGAGAGCGTCACGCTCATTCACCGCCGCGACGAATTCCGCGCAGCGCCAGCGAGCGTGGCCAAGATGAAAGCGCTTTGCGATGCCCATGAGATGATGTATCTCACGGGCCAAGTCACGGGCTTCGAGTCTGAAGAGGGCGTCCTGAAAGAAGTGAAGGTCACGAGCCTCGACGGAGTTACACGTCGCCTGCCTCTCGACAATCTCCTCGCGTTCTTCGGCCTATCGCCACGTCTCGGCCCGATCGCCGAATGGGGCCTCGACATCGAACGCCGCCAAGTCAAGGTTGATACGGA
>JAKPSO010000620.1 GCA_029571495.1 Pseudomonadota bacterium | reverse complement strand
GATTCATAGGTGAAGAGCGCAAAGCCACCCGCGAGCAAAATCGCGGCCGTTCCCAGTGCGGCGATCGTCACTGTGACCAACGAACGCCGCCGATTTCGCAGCGTGTTCGCAATCGCAAATTTCAGCCACATCCAGTTCATTGCAGTCTCCCATCCAGCAACGCAACCACTCGGTCGCAGCGGCTCGTCAATCGGCTGTCGTGCGTGGCGATCACGAAGGCCGCGCCCTCGGCATGACCACGTTCACGCATCAGGTCAAGCACTTGATCTGCGGTATGCGAATCAAGGCTTGCGGTCGGTTCGTCGGCAATCACTAGACGGGGCCGTTTCACCAACGCACGCGCGATGGCCACGCGCTGCCGTTGACCGCCAGAGAGCGCGTCGGGTCGATGATGCCCGTGCTCTTGCAAACCGACGGCTGCAAGCTGCGCGGCGACGCGCTCCTTTCGTTCGGCCGGAGCGACACCCGCGATGAACAAGGGGTAATCGACGTTCTCAGCGACGGTCATGACCGGCACAAGGTTGAAGCTTTGAAACACGAACCCCAACGAGTCGCGGCGCAATAACGTCCGCGCTTCTTCATTCAGGGCGTTGACGGTTTGTCCGTTCAATACGATGTCGCCCGAATCGGGCGTGTCGATCAATCCGGCGAGATTCAAGATCGTACTCTTGCCACTACCCGACGGCCCGGTGAGTGCGAGTAGTTCGCCACGCTGCACGCTTAGATCAACGCCCTGCAGCGCGCGGATCACGTGCTCCCCGAGGCGGTAGGTCTTGTGCACGCCACGCAGCTCGACCACGGGCGTTTCATTTGTGCTGTTCATTTTGCGAGCTTGGCGAGGTGCGCGCGAGCGGCGTCAGCCTGAGGCGCTTTGAGTTCGATCACTTTGTTGAAGTGCCTGCGCGCTTCTTCTGCGCGTTTTTCGCTGACCGCGACTTCGCCCGCTGTTAGCCACACCACGCCCTGAAATCCAACGGGAGCGGTAGCGAGCAGTGGACTCGCGATCAGATCGCTCGCAAGCTTCGCGCCGCGCGGCCCTTTGTTCATAAAGCCAGGAACGCTGAGGAATGTCTTCGCCGCGAGCAGCTTGACTTCGAGCGAACCCGGTGTCGCGTGTTGAATCGGTTTGTCGTGCTCAGGCGTCAACATCGCGATGGCCTTGTCGAGCATCGCCATACCGTCCTCGGCGTAGCTCATCTTCTTCCACGGCAGCATCGTAGTGTTCGATTTCATCGCGGTAGTCGTCCCCGCGTAGGCCATGAGTACCGGGTTCGTGGGCTCGGATTTCAAGAGCGCCGCGAAACCATCGGCGACCTTTTCTAGCTTGCTGTTGTCGCCGTTGTTGACCAGTTCAAACTGATCAAAGAGCGGCACAAATTGCGCGTCGGGCACCGCACATGCGGTGGCTGATAGGGCGAGGACAGCCGCGACGGCCGCGGTTCGGGTACGGAAGAGTTTCGTGGACATAGGGCGCTCCTTGTTGAGGTGAAGATTGCGTGGAGCGAACTGTAGGGAGCCGCGCGCGAGCGCGCAGCAGCGCTGAGACGTAATGCACGGCGTGTTCGCCAAATGCATCTGACGCGGAGTGAAATGCCTGCGCTTTTCGGTGAACAAACCGAGCCATCGACTCGTTTCATTAACATTGCCGCCCATGAAGATCGAAAAACTGGTCATTGCCACGGGCAACGTGAAAAAGCTCAAGGAGTTTGAGCGCCTGCTCGCGCCACTGGGCATTGAAGTGGTCGCACAAAGTGCGTTCAACGTCCCCGAAGCGCCGGAACCGCACTGCACCTTTATCGAAAACGCGCTGGCCAAGGCGAGAAACGCCGCCCTCCACACGGGCCTGCCCGCGCTCGCGGATGACTCAGGTATTTGCGTACACGCGCTCGGCGGCGATCCGGGCGTGAACTCCGCGTACTACGCCGGTCCGCAAAAGAGCGACGCTGACAACAATGCGAAACTCATTGGGGATTTGCAAGGCGTTAGCGACCGCGGTGCGCATTACACGGCGGTACTTGCGCTGGTGCTCACTGAAAACGACCCGGAGCCGATCATCGCCGAGGGGCGTTGGTACGGAGAGATCATCGACACGCCACGCGGCACGGGCGGCTTCGGCTACGACGCGTATTTTCTCGATCCTGAGCTCGGGCTCACCGGCGCCGAAATGCCCATCGACAAAAAAGGCGCCCGCTCGCATCGCGGGAAGGCTTTTGCTCGATTGGTGCGCGAATTGTCAACGCGTCAGGTGGCCCGATGAAATGGCTGCCAGCCGTTGCCAGCCTTGGCTTTGTCGTGACATTTAATCTTTCCAACACTATCTGTGCGGAACAAATGCGTTTGCATGTTTCTGCCGTGGATAAGAAAACTTGGGAACCCCTAGTTTGTACCGAGGCGGCACGAGAAGCTGGCGATTGTTACGTCACTCAAGTTGTTCGGCTGCGCTCGCGGTTCGCTGGCAATCTCGTCCATGTGCTGTATTGCGAACTATCGCCCACATTCACGCAGGAACGCTGCTATCCACCCGAGCAAGTCAACCGAGGCGAACTTTTTTCCGTGGCGGACGACGGTGGGACAAAGAAGTTAGCGTTGCCTAGTCCGTCGGTCGGCGACGAAGGTATTGGCGACTACATTTATGCTGCCCGCATTAAGCAGTTTCGGGATAGCGAATTTCTCATCACTCCGGTTCGGATGAGCGGAACTGGAAACATGAACACCAGCTCCTATTACGCGCTCAAAGGAGGTCAATTCGTGCCGCTCGTTGCGACGCTCGAGCAAGACCTGCAAGAGCGATTGCCAGCAGGTATGGAAGTCTGGAAAGGCATTTGGCCGGATTTCGACACCATGACATTCATTCGTCCGCTGTGGAAGAAGGGCGACGGGAACTGCTGCCCGTCCGCCGGTGTAGCGGTGGGTGAGATCGAATTTACGGACACACGGTTGCAAATCCGGCGCTTCAGGGTGTTTCGCGGTGAAAGGGCGATACGGCGAGAACTCAACAAATGGGCTGCCGCGCACGCGACGACTAAAAAACAACGAACGGAGTAACAGACATGCAGCCCGTCCTAGACCCCGTCGAAGCCCGCGTTCTCGGCACCATGATCGAGAAGCGGATCACCGTGCCTGATTCGTATCCGCTCACTATCAATTCGTTGGTGAACGGTTGCAACCAGATGAACAATCGTGCGCCCGTGACGTCGCTGACCGAGGCGGAAGTCGCGAGCGCCGTTGAACGTTTGCGTGATCGTGGTTTCACGGGATTGTTCACGGGCGCTGCGACGCGCGTACCGAAGTACGCGGAACGGTTTGGTGAACGGCTCGGGTTGCAAGCGGGCGAAATTGCACTGTTGTGCGAGCTTATGTTGCGCGGCGCGCAGATGCCCGGTGAGTTACGTTCGCGCGCCGAGCGTATGCACACATTCGCGGATTTGGCGGAAGCCGAAGCGACGCTCAAAGCGATGAGCGAACTCACGCCGCCCCTGGTGGTGCAGCTTCCACGCGAGCCCGGTGCCCGTGCCGCAAAGTGGCAACACATGCTGTTTGGTGGCGAGGTTCCCGTCGGCGAGGCCGCTACGTTGCCGCCATCGAAAGCGGATCGCGAAACGGCGCTCGCGGAACGCGTCACGTCGCTCGAAGCGAAAGTCGCAGATTTAGAAGATGCTTTACGCGCGCTAAAAATTCAACTCGGCGAAACGCCAACCGCGTAGCGCGCACACCGTGCGTGTGCGAGCGGCGCAAACCGCGATTGCGCTTCGGTGTTGACAGCTTCGCGGCTTCCGCTGCTCCTACAGATTTCACTTTCAGCTTGGTCCTTGAATATGTCATCGCATCCAACTCCTGACACCAGCGCCACGCGCAAGCCCATCACGCTGCATCGCCTGCGTGAACTTTATACGTCCGGCGAGAAGCTCACCATGCTCACTGCGTACGACGCGACGTTTGCGCGTGTGGCCGACGAGGCGGGCGTCGAAATGCTGCTCGTCGGCGATTCGTTGGGTATGGTTTTGCAAGGCCGGTCAAGTACGGTGCCGGTGACGCTCGAGGAGATGGCGTATCACGTGCGTGCCGTAGTGGCTGGCAACAAAACGGCGTGGGTCATCGGCGACATGCCGTTCGGCAGCTACCAAGAATCGCCCGCGCAAGCTATGGCCTCCGCCACCGTCCTCATGCAAGCCGGCGCGCAAATGGTGAAGCTCGAAGGCGGCGGGTGGACGACGGAGACGGTGCGCTTTCTCACCGAACGGGGTGTCCCCGTGTGCGCGCATCTCGGCCTCACGCCGCAGTCAGTGCACGCACTGGGCGGCTATCGGATTCAGGGCAAAACCGACGAGGCAGCGGCCACGCTGCGCCAACATGCGCACGCGCTCGCCGATGCGGGCGCAGCGATGGTCGTGTTTGAGTTGATGCCCTCAACCGTCGCGGCGGACATCACGCGCAGCCTGCCCATTCCCACCATCGGCATCGGCGCAGGCGTCGATTGTTCGGGCCAAGTGCTCGTGTTGCCTGACATGCTTGGTCTTACGCGCGGCAAGCTACCGCGCTTCGTGAAGAACTTCATGCAAGGCGCAACGAGCATCGACGAAGCGATCAAGAGTTACGTCGCAGACGTGAAAGCGAAACGCTTTCCGGATAACGCGTTGCATGGGTATTGACTGGCGCGCGGATGCCGTTGCGAGCGTCAAGCCCAGCCCATTTTCGTCAGCCACCCTTTGAATTCTGACGTCTCGCGAACAGCATCAAAGTCGGTGTCGTTGAGTAGATGTTCACGGTCCACGGTGTTGCCCGATTCGACCTCCTTCTCCAGCCATTCGACCATTGAGACAAGTTCGCCGCGCCGAGCTTGCGCGCACGCTGCGTTGTACGCACCGCTCCTCGGATTAATTTCGTACGCCTGCGTCGCACGCTCGTAAGCGTTGCTTAGTAACGTCGCGAGCTCCTCTGGAGTTACAGCGAAATCCGCTTGGTGAAGTAGTGTCGTCGCCCAGTTGTTGAGCGCTACTTCCCCTTCAGGCTTAACTTTGAGCGCCGCATCGTACTTCTCGAACGCCCGTTGCCATAGCGCGCGGGCCACGTCTGCCTCGCTGCGTTGGGCGAGAGTGTCAAGTGCAAGTCCCCAGTTGTTGAGTGCTTCCAGCTGGTTGGGATTGATCTTGAGCAGGGCGTCGTACTTCTCGAACGCCCGCTGGAGGAGCGCTCGCGCACCATCGCCGTCCGCGCGCCGCGCCAGATTATGAAGCGCGTTGCCCCAATTGTTAAGTGCGTCAGGCGAGTCGGGTTTGATCCTTTGCGCAGCGTCATATTTCTCGATTGCCTCGTGCCACAGCACGATAGCCGCGTCGCCCTCGCTGCGCTGAGCGAGGGCGTCAAGCGCGGCTCCCCAGTTGTTAAGCACTTTGTGCAAGTCAGGTTTGATTTGGTGCGCAGCTTGGTACTTTTCGATTGCCTGCAGCAAAAGCGCGCGGGCTTCATCTCGGTTACAGCGTTCGGCTAGGCGGCTAAGCGCATAGCCCCAATTGTTAAGGGCTTCGTACGAATTGGGCTCGATCTTGAGCGCGGCATCGTACTTATTGAACGCTTGCAGCGCACGCGCGCGGGCATCGCCCGCCTCGCTACGTTGAGCCAGTTCGTCAAGCGCATCGCCCCAGCCGATGAGCGCCTCATGCATGTCAGGCTTGAGTCTGAGCGTGGCGTTGTACTTTTCGAACGCTTTTTGCCAGAGCGCACGAGCGGTGTCGCTCTCGCTAACCTGAGCCAGTTCGTTAAGCGCGTTCGCCGAGTTGTGAAGGGATATGTGTTTGTCAGGTTTAATCTTCAACGCAGCGTCGTACTTTTCTAACGCTTGTTGCCAGAGCGCGCGGGCCGCATCGCCCTCGCTCCGCCGAGCCAGTTGGGTAAGCGCATTGCCCCAGTTGTTAAGCGCTTCGTGCATGTCAGGTTTGGTCTTCGCTGCGCGCTCGTACAACGCGGCCGCGTCAAGAAGTAGTTGAGTCGAGTCTGCAGAGTCGACGCTCGCCGCCTCAAACAAACGATTTCCTTCTGACAGCGCAACGAGTGCGGCAACATGTGGCGTCGGTGCGGCGTTCGTCAACATCGCTTCGGCCCATAATTTTGACGCGCGGCTGGGACCCTCAGCGGCCAACGCTTCTACGACAGCTTGCTCCGATGACTTCGTAGTGGCTGGTTCGTCGATTTGAGTTTGATAAGACTTGATGAGTTGCTTGGCCTCTTTCAGCAAATCCACGCCAATGTCTGGGGCATCAATTTGAGTTCTAAATGACTGAATACGATGTTTGGCTTCTTTTAGAAAATCCACTCCGCTCACCGTGGCTGCCATCGGGAAATCGGTAAATCGATCCAGGAGCCCCGCCATGTGACCGAGCGGATCGTTCATGAATGGCGGCGGAAAGTGCCCCAACTCGTGCGACAGCTGCACGAAAAATTCGTCGGCACCGGCGAACTTCAAGTAGTGGCAACGCGTAATGTCAGCGTCGCCCATAAACTTTTGAACGTGCGGCGGCGCTTCCTTTTCTCGGCCAATCCAGTACAGCGCGTAGTCGTAGCTTGCGCTTTGCTGAATGAGTTCAAACAGCGGATCGTTCTCGCCACTGTATCCGACGACGATCCACGTGCGGCCCTCGCGCGCATGCCGAAATAGCGGCTCGACCACGTCTCGATGTTGCGCCAATTCGTGTGGATCGTTTAGGAGCGAAAATCCGTTGCGTTGGCCATGCAAGTGAAACACTGCTTTGTCTGGCAAGTCTTCGAAACGCAGCGTGGCGGACATTGTCAGATCGTA
>JAKPSO010000611.1 GCA_029571495.1 Pseudomonadota bacterium | reverse complement strand
GATGGGCTGTGTCGTGAACGGGCCGGGCGAATCAAAAATGGCGAACATCGGCATTAGTTTGCCGGGCACGGGTGAGTTGCCCGTGGCGCCGGTCTACGAAGACGGGAAGAAGACCGTGACGCTCAAGGGCGAGCACATCGCCGAAGAATTTCAAGCGATGCTCGACGCCTACGTTGTGCGCACTTACGGTCCAGGGGCCAGCGGCGCGACCGACGAACGACATCGGACCGACGCAGCGCCCGTGGCAGCCACGGACAAAGTCATCCCGATCCGCGTGGCGTAGAACAGTACCGAGGCAAACTCCTCCAACAACTTTTTAGCGCTAGTGACCGCTACGCGGTCGTTTCAGGGCAATTTTGTTAATAGTCAACTATGACTAATTTGCCCCTGAAATGTTCGAAAAACGGCGCACTGCACAGAAAAGCTGTAACGCACCGCAATTATTAGATTCGAGTCTGGGCCGCAGAGCGCGCCGAGGCTCACGCAAAACTACACACATCATGGAAAAACCACAACAAGCCAAGCTCCAAGCCACGGCGTCACAACCCCGCTTACAGGCGGTAAGGGGCATGAACGACATTCTCCCCGGCGAATCCGCGCGCTGGGAGTTTTTTGAAGAGACCGTCACCCGCGTCGCGCGCCAATACGGCTACCGCAACATGCGCGCCCCGATCGTTGAGCACACGCCGCTCTTCGTGCGCTCCATCGGCGAAGTCACCGACATCGTTGAAAAGGAGATGTACTCGTTTGAGGACAAATTAAACGGCGAACAACTCACGCTGCGGCCGGAACTCACTGCGGGGTTGGTGCGGGCGGCAATCAACGCGAGCCTCACTTACAACGGCCCAGTGCGCATTTACTCGCTCGGGCAAATGTTTCGTCACGAACGCCCTCAGAAGGGCCGCGAGCGCCAATTCAGCCAATTCGACATCGAGTGCTTCGGGTTCGATGGCCCGGACGTCGATGCGGAAATCATGATTCTGGCTTCGCGCATCTTTCGCGAACTTGGCATCCCGGACATCCGCCTAGAAATCAATTCGCTCGGGAATACAGATGAACGCGCCGCTTACCGCGCGAAGCTCATCGCGCACTACGATGCGAACTTGAACGCGCTTGACGACGAAGCCAAGCGCCGTCTGTACACGAACCCCATGCGCATTCTGGACAGCAAAGTAGCGAGCGTGATCGAGGTGAACAAGTCCGCACCCATCTTGCTCGACTCTTTGCAAGACGAATCGCGCGCGCATTTCGAAGGCCTGCAAACTCTCCTGAGTGATGCCCGCGTCGGTTTCGTCGTGAACCCGCGTATCGTTCGCGGCATGGACTACTACAACCGAACGGCGTTTGAGTTCATCACGGATCGTTTCGAGAATCCGATGACGATTTGCGGAGGCGGTCGCTACGACGGGCTCTTCGAACAGCTCGGCGGCAAGCCCACGCCCGCCATCGGTTTCGGCATGGGTGTCGAGCGTACGCTCCTGCTACTCGACGACAAAGCTCCCGTCGCCACCCAAGACGCCTACATCGTCCACGCGGGTACGGGTGCGGCTGCGTTCGCCAGCCAGATCGCCGAAACGCTGCGCGAGGCGGGTCTTGCCGTGACGCAACACGCTGGCGGCGGTAGCTTTAAGAGCCAAATGAAAAAGGCCGACAGCAGCGGTGCTCGCTTCGCGGTGGTGATCGGCGAAAACGAGGTCGCCGCGAGCACGGTGGCGGTGAAACCGCTGCGCAACGCGACCGGCGAGCCAATTCAGGGCGAACAAGCGATAATTACAAGTTCGGCTCTGGCGGCGCACTTGCGCGGCTAATCGCCCTCCACTACCAACCAGACACCCAAAGAATCTCGACGATGGCTGCATACGACTTAGACGAACAAGAAAAGCTTGGCGACCTCAAAGCATGGTGGGCGCAGTACGGCAAGTACGTGATCGGCGGCGTGGCGGCCATCGCGCTTCTCGTCGGCGGCAACTGGGGCTGGAATAAATGGACAACGAACCAAGCGATGGCCGCGAGCGCGCTCTACGCGAACGTGACGGAAGCGTTGGGGAAAAACGACGCCACGAAGGTCAAAGAAGCGCTCGCACCGCTCCTCGAAAAATACCCTGCGACAGGCTACGCACCACGCGCTGCGCTGCTCGCCGCGAAGTCTGCATTCGACGCGGGCGACTTGCCCACGGCCAAAACGAACCTTGATTGGGTCGTCGCCAACAGCAAGGAAGACGAGCTCAAAAACATCGCGCGTTTGCGTCTCGCAGCAGTGCTGATCGATCAAAAGCAGTTTGACGCCGCGCTGGCAGCGCTGGACGGCAAACACAGCGAAGCGTTCGCTGGCTTGTTTCTTGACATGAAGGGCGATGTATTCAACCTGCAAGGCAAAACGGCGGACGCAAAGTCAGCGTACGAAGCCGCCCTGGCGAAGCTCGACACCAAGGGCTCGCAAAAGCAGTACACACAGCTAAAACTTGACGCATTGGCCGGCGGCGCAGCCCCGGCAGCAGCGCCTGCTGCCGCCGCTCCAACTCCTGTCGCGGCTCCTGCCGCGGCGGCGGCCCCAGCGACCGCCCCCGCCGCAGCGCCCGCCGTCGGAACCAAACCATGAAAGTGATGAGCATGGCCGCAACGTCGCATTTGAAGTTTTCCGTGCGCTCGCTCATTGTTGCTGCTGCAACGGCGATGGCGCTTTCCGGCTGCTCCACGGTGACTGGCTGGTTCTCCAGCTCCGACAAAAAAATCCTGCCATTGCCCGCCGTGAGCGGCAATGCGTCGGTAAGCACCGCGTGGCAATCATCCCTCGGTGGCAAGCAAGTCAGCAGCCTCATGCCTGCTGTTGCCAACGGCTTGATCTACGCCGCGCACAACAGCGGCAGCATCACAGTCCTCGACGACAAGTCGGGCGCAGTTGTGAGCAAGATGCAAGTGCCAAGCGGCAAAGGCCTCGTTTCCGGCGGTGTGTCTGCCGCGACCGATTTGGTCGTCGTGGGCACGAACAAAGCCGAAGTCATCGCGTTCGACGCCAAAGGCGCGGTGCGCTGGAGCTCGAAGGCCAGTAGCGAAGTCATTTCGCCCGCGGCCATCTCAGACAACTCGGTCATCGTGCTCGGCGGCGATGGCGCGATCACCTCGTTCGACATCAAGTCGGGCGAGCGCAAGTGGCGCATTCAGCGCGTATTGCCAGCACTCACCGTGCGTTCCACGGCGATCCCCGCTGCCACCCGCGGTGCAGTGTTCGTCGGGACAGCGCAGGGCAAACTCCTCGCGATTGATGCCAACACCGGCACCATCGGTTGGGAAGCGACCGTTGCCACGCCTAAAGGCACGTCTGAGCTTGAGCGCTTGGTCGATGTCGTGGGTCGTCCCGCGGTAGACGTGGACCGCGTCTGTGCGGCGGCGTACCAAGGCCGTATCGCTTGCTTTGATCTCGTGCGCGGCACATTGCTGTGGTCACGCGATGTGAGTTCCCTCAACGGGCCGCTCGTCGACGCTCGTTATGTCTACGCCGTCGACGACAAAGGCTTCGTGCAAGCGTTCGATAAGTCCACGGGCGGCACGATTTGGAAACAAGACGTGTTAGCGGGCCGTCGCGCGACGGGCATTGCGTTCTTGGGCGACTACGTCGCCGTGCAAGATGCCGAAGGCACCGTGCATGTCGTTGACCGTAATACCGGCAAAATTTCGGGCCGTGGTTTGGGTGACTCGTTCACCTCCGACGTCGGCTTGGTCGCTGCAGGCAACAACGTGTTGGTCCAAACGCAAAGCGGCCAGGTCGTTGCCGTGAGTGCAAAGTAATTGAATCCCTCCTTCACGAGGAGGTCGCAACGTAGGGGACGGGGTGCTCCGCGCAGCACATAACCATCCCCACCCCAACCCTCCCCTTGAAGGGGCGGGAGCGCAGAGAAAAGAACAAGAAAAATGCTTCCCACCATCGCCCTCGTCGGACGCCCTAATGTCGGAAAGAGCACGCTCTTCAACCGATTGACGCGTTCGCGCGCCGCGTTGGTTGCCGACTTTCCGGGCCTCACGCGCGACCGCCAATACGGCCAAGGTCGCGTCGGTGACCGCCGTTTCGTGGTGATCGACACCGGCGGCTTTGAGCCGGTTGCCAAAGACGGCATCCTAAAAGAAATGGCGCGGCAAACGCTGCAAGCGCTGGACGAAGCCGACATTGTTTTCTTCATCGTCGACGGTCGCGCGGGCGTCACGCCACAAGACGCGCGCATTGCCGAT
>JAKPSO010000596.1 GCA_029571495.1 Pseudomonadota bacterium | reverse complement strand
GGAAATTGGCCTGGGCCATAGCAATTCGAAAGGCGAAGCACGAGGGGCGCTAGCTGACGACGCGCCGCAGACGCAAATAGCAGCGCTTCACATGCAAGCTTGCTCGCGCCGTAGAAACCCGTGGGGGTAGGTCGGTCTTGTTCGCGATGCGCCCCTCGTTGTGACTCGCCGTAGATCGTTCCGCCGGAGGACAAGAACACGAAACGTATCGATCGATTCGACGGCAACGCCTCGACGACCCCTGTGAGGGCCGCCGTCTCCGCCTCGAACGCGGCCTCGCGCCCAATTTCAAATTCGCGCGGGATGGAATTACCTGCCGCGTAGACGACGGCGTCAACGTCACAAAAGTGAGTACGCATCTGCTCCGGAGAGACTCCATGTGCCGACTGACGATACTCAACATTGCTTGGCAGATCAGTCGGCCTTGTGCGCGACACGGCGACAACGTTCGTATCGGGCACACGTGAGAGGTGGCGCGTCAAACGCGCGCCAATAAAACCACTAGCCCCGACAACGGCAACCCTCATCGGCCAGCGCTTGCAGCGGGCAGGCGTTGTGATTGATCCACTATCGAGTCCGCCAACGTCAACAACTTTTCGGCGTAACTTTCAAATCGGTATTCGGAATCCACTATGGCCATGCCACGACTACCATGCTCGGCTCTGAGTGCGTCGTCCGCTAGATACGTGTTGAGCGTAAGAGCCATTGCTACGCCCGTGACTTCCGAGACGTTCACTCCGCAACCACGAAGTACTAGGTCCGCACCGCCACCGCTCCCAGCAAAAGCCACGACGGGAACCCCCGCGCTAAGCGACTCCAGCACCACGAATGGAAATGGGTCTTCACGAGAGCAAAGTACGAAGGCGTCAGCAGCTGCATGAAAGATTGCTGTGGAATCTTGATAGCCCAACCAGTGGGTGTTCGCTACGGATTGAATGCTGCGACCGCCGTGATGTTGACTCCAGTCCGCGATGTCACCGTCGTTCAATGGCCCCACCCACAAAAAGTGCACGTGCGCATCTGACGCGAGCGCTGCATCGAGAAACAAATCAACGCCTTTGCGTTTATCACCAGTACCGATGGCTAGGACCAGTTTAGCGTCGGCCGCGATACCCAGCAACTTGCGAACTGCGTCGCGTGCCTCAGCCCGCGAATCACGGTAGGCGTTAACACCCGCAATGCCTTGAGGAAGTATTTGGACTCTGTCCCAGTTCGGCAAATTCGGGAACGCTTTGCCGATCGCGTTGGCAACCGCGGCGTGTGGATAGATGACACAGTGCGCGTTTTCGTGCGCAGCGTGAAGGCTCGGCAGCAGGCCTTCATTCGCAATCAAACTGGGCATCTCATGAATGAGCGCGATGGTCGCAAAGCCCGCTTCACGCAGATCTTTGCAGTATTTTCCGGCAATCACGGTGTTGGTGAAAGCTGCGTCGACGCCTGCACGCTTAAGCTGAGGCATGATGTTTCGCAGGCTGCGGCGTTCGTTGCGCCAGTGCTCTCCGAGGGCGGTGACGGGAGCCAATCGACGAGCGGCGGGGCTCAACGAACCTCCACCGCAGGAGACCAGTTCCACGTGGCGCTTGTGCGACAACGTCCACTCGCGCGTCAGCATGAGTGCCAGACGCTGGGCCCCGTACGGGTGCAGGTCATGCGAAATTAGGCAAAGATTGTTCGACATACAAGATTTGTGACGGGCACCGCGCGATCCGGCGACACGGTTCGAGCCAATGCCGCCACGAAACGAGCGCGCCGCAAATGAGCATTACCGTTGCATCCGCGCAGACAGTGGGCGCAATGATAGACGGCGAAATGACAAAATGCAGTGTTCCTTTCTCCCCTCGAGGTGCGAAATGCACCGTCAGATGTTCACCTTGTCGGCGTCACTAAGAATCACCTTGCTGCGCGGTAAGACTTTGATAATCGCGTCAGTAAGTCGCGACTTCAGCCGTCGGTGCAGCGTTGGCGCCTTCGCCATCATGCCGCGTCTCGGCCACCACATCGACGGGTGTAGGCACGTGCAATATCGCGATCGAGTGGTGCCCCAACGATGATTGATCCGCCCGTGAAAGCGGTATTCACGCCGCCCAAATCACGCAACGATCCGTGCCCCTGCGGCAGCGGCACACGCTACAAAGCATGCCACGGTGCAGCCCGACTCGCGGGTAACGTCGCGGGAAGCGGTAGCGAACTCCCCAGCGTTATGAATGCGGCGCTGTTGGCGCAACGGGCGGATGCGCTGGATGACGCAGAGCGCCTATATCGCCAAGCTCTCGCGTTAGATCCAAATCAGGCGGATTGTCTGCACATGCTCGGCGTCGTGCGGATGCAACGTTTTGACCTCATCGGCGCGCGCGAACTGATTGAGCGTGCCGGTGAGCTTGTTGATTGGTCGCACGCAAGTTTTCGCCACAACTATGCGTACTTGTTGTCTTCTTACCTGAGCGCCCGAGCGCCGATCAATTTGCCCGCGCGCCTGCGAGAAGTGCAAGACCAACGGCAAGCTCGCGAAGTGCTTGAGGCCGGATACGGCGTCGTCATCGTC
>JAKPSO010000580.1 GCA_029571495.1 Pseudomonadota bacterium | reverse complement strand
CACGATGCACGAGTATCCGCAATATCCTGACGGTAAATTCGGCGACGCAGTGCCTCGCGCGGGCAACGCGTCGGGCGGCGGTCAACCGGGCTCGATCCTCAAGTGCAAAGGCTGGGAAACTGACCCCAACGCCTACATCTACTTCATCACGCAAGCTGCTGTGTGGCCGGCAGTATGCAAGGTGATCGGCGAACCCGGTTGGATCGACGACGAGGCCTTTGCAACGCCTGCGGCGCGCTTGCTGCACCTGAAGCCAATCTTTAGGCGCATCGAGCAGTGGACCATGACCAAAGACAAGTTCGAAGTCATGGAAATTCTCAATCAGTACGACATTCCGTGCGGACCGATTCTGTCGATGAAAGAAATTGCCGAAGAGCCGTCGCTGCGCGAAACGGGCACCATCGTTGAAGTCGATCACCCGGTCCGCGGCAAGTACCTAACCGTCGGCAACCCGATCAAGATGTCGGATAGTCCCACCCACGTGACGCGATCACCTCTTCTGGGTGAGCACACAGACGAAGTGCTCGCGCAGCTTGGATACACGCAAGTGCAGATTGATGAGTTGCGCGAAGAGCACGTGATTTAGCAACGCTAATCACGCAGAGTTATTTGGAGTTTTGATGAACCACCCTGTGATCCCGATCGCCGTGCAAGCCAGCACAAAAGAGCGCAAGCGCCAAGGCCCGAAAGGTCGCCGTGCCAGCGCCGCAGAGCTTGCCGAAGTTCAGGCGCTGCTTGGCAGTGAGTCACGCCAGCGCGACTTGCTGATCGAGCACCTGCACAAGATTCAGGATCATTTCGGATGTTTGTCCGCGGGCCACCTCGCTGCGTTGGCACACGAGATGCGCCTCGCGCAAACAGAAGTCTATGAAGTCGCGACCTTCTATCACCACTTCGATGTAGTCAAAGAAGGCGAAGCTGTACCCGCCGCGCTGACCGTGCGCGTCTGCGACGGTCTCTCGTGCGAAATGGCGGGCGCTCGTGACTTGATCGCGCGATTGCCTGCTATGTTGGGTCGCGAAGTGCGCGTGATCGCTGCGCCCTGTATTGGTCGTTGCGAACAAGCACCCGCGGTGGCGGTTGGGCAACATCCGATCGCAAACGCAACCGTCGATACGGTGACGGCTGCGGTGAACTCCGGCACCGTGAAGCATGAACCCAAAGGCTTCATCGATCTTCCCGCGTATCGCGCGGCCGGCGGCTACTCGTTAATCAACGAGTGCATCTCCGGCAAACGTGACGTCGAGTCGGTCATCAAGACGCTTGAAGACTCGGGCTTGCGTGGCTTGGGCGGCGCGGGCTTCCCAGCGGGTCGCAAATGGCGCATCGTGCGCGCCGAAGCGGGGCCGCGATTGATGGCCGTGAATATCGACGAGGGCGAACCGGGCACGTTTAAAGATCGCGTCATGCTGGAGCGTGATCCACATCGCTTCCTCGAAGGCATGTTGATTGCCGCGTGGGCCGTTGGCATCGAGACGATCTACGTTTACCTGCGCGACGAATATCACGGTTGCCGCACGATGCTGGAGGCCGAGCTTGCGAAGCTTCGCGCGAATCCACCGATTCAGAACATGCCGACGATTCATTTGCGGCGTGGTGCTGGGGCCTACATCTGCGGCGAAGAGTCCGCGATGATCGAATCGATCGAAGGGAAGCGCGGCATGCCGCGCCTGCGCCCGCCGTACGTGGCGCAAGTGGGGCTCTTTGGTCGCCCCACGCTCGAACACAATTTCGAAACGCTTTACTGGGTGCGCGAACTGCTTGAAAAAGGCGGCG
>JAKPSO010000043.1 GCA_029571495.1 Pseudomonadota bacterium | reverse complement strand
GGCGGCTTTCCGGCGCTGCCGATCGCAGTGATGCGGCCTGATTTAGAGGTGGTCAGCGTCGACTCGGTGCGCAAGAAAACCGACTACGTGAACAAGGCTGCCGAAGCGCTGGACGTTCACAATCTGTCAGCCGTGCACACGCGCGTCGAAGATCACCCCGTCACCTACGACGTGGTCATCAGCCGCGCCTACGCCTCGCTCAAAGATTTTGTGCTTTCCGCGCAAGGCTGCGTCTCGCCGGAAGAAGACGCGCTGGTGCTCGCCATGAAGGGCAAATTCCCCGACGACGAAGTGGCGGAACTCGCCGGAACGGGTTGGGTTGTGGATAGAAAGCGTGCGCTTACTGTGCCGCAACTCGATGCGGAGCGGTGTTTGATTTGGGTGGAGCGGGCATAGTGTTTACCGTTGCGCAACGTATACGACGTGTTTCGGGTTTGATCGCGTGGCTGATAGTCGGTGTGTTGTGGTACGTCATAGGAGCCGGAATCACCAGCGAGTTCGGACTGCCTGTGTCGGGATGTAGCGAAGGTGGAACAGCGTGTTGGGTCAAAAATGTGCCGACTTGGCAGGTTGCCGCTGGATATGGATGTAGCGTATTGGTTGTGATTCCGCTGTGCGTCATTGTGCGAAGAATTGTGGGAGACAGCGTGTTGGCGTCGGTATGGAATTTTGGAGCGATCCTAATTGGATTCGTAGTAACCGCATGTCTCGTTTGATAGAAATGAGCGACATCTGCGCGTGTAGGGTGGGCAGTCCTCCGCCCACCAATCGGCCGCGATACACCAGCGTTTCGGTGGGCACGGGGTGCCCACCCTACGAGGGGCGGCCATGACTGGCATCTCAGACCTCTCATCCCTAATCATCGCGACGCTCATCTTCCTCGCCATCCCCGGCCCTGGCACCATCAAGCTGTTCGCGTCGATGGCCGAGAAGAACGGCGGCCCGAAGGCCGGGGTTTGGAGCACGCTCGGGCTCATGGCGGGCGACACGGTGTGGATGGTGCTCGCGCTTTCGGGCGTCGCGGCGGTGGCGGCGGCGTATCCGCGCGCGTTCGATATGTTGCGGTACGCGGGTGCGGCGTACCTGGCGTGGGTCGGCTTCACGTTGATTCGCGATGCGAAACAAACGATGACCGAAGGCGCGGTGGAGCAGGGTGCCGGTCGTGGGCCGTGGCAGTGGTTCCGAGAATCGGCGTTGGTGTCGCTGTCAAACCCCAAAGTTATTGGTTTTTACGTTGCGTTCTTCCCGTTGTTTATCGACCAGAAAACTTTCGACGGCGCGGCGACCTATGCGCGCATTATGGGCGTGGTGCTCGTGATCGTTTTCTTGTATTGCATGTGGCTTATCGTCGCAGCGCAGATGGCAAAGCGCGTGTTCGCGCGCTACCCCGGTGCGGGCGCGTGGTTGAAGCGCGCAGCGGGCGTCGCGTTGATCGGGTTTAGTGTGAAGTTTGCCTTGCAGAAATGATGAGTTCTCGTTGTCATCCCCGCGAAGGCGGGGATCCAGACCGTGCGAGTCGCGTCTCCATCACAGAATGGCCAGCAAGTTTTCTCGGTCTGGGTTCCCGCCTTCGCGGGAATGACAGTTGGGTGAGTAGCGTTGAAGCGAAGAAATACGAAAAACAATGATTAGAACCATAGCCATAGCCAACCAAAAAGGCGGCGTCGGCAAAACAACTACAGCCGTGAATCTCGCGGCGTCGCTCGCGGCGCACGATCGCCGCGTCTGCCTTATTGACGTGGACCCGCAAGGCAACGCCACGATGGGCGCGGGCGTCAACAAAAACGCCGCGGAGAAAACGGTGTACACCGTGCTTCTGGGCGAGGCGTCGATGCTCGATGCGCGCGTCAAAGCGCAGGGCGGTTTTGATCTGATTCCCGCGAACCGTGAGCTTGCCGGCGCCGAGATCGAAATGGTCAGCATGCCGGATCGCGAGACCAAGCTCAAGGACGCCATCCACACGTTGAAAGCGGCGATTGCCGCCGTGGCCGAAGAGTACGACTACATCATCATCGACTGCCCACCGACGCTGAACCTGTTGACGCTTAACGCGCTCTGCGCTGCAGACAGTGTGTTGATCCCGATGCAGTGCGAGTATTACGCACTCGAAGGGCTGTCTGACTTGGTGCAAACGCTTCGGAAGATGCAGCAGCACTTGAACCCTACGCTCGAAATCGAAGGGCTGCTGCGCACGATGTACGAC
>JAKPSO010000506.1 GCA_029571495.1 Pseudomonadota bacterium | reverse complement strand
CCGCAATCATCAACACCAACTGAAAAAACGAGCCGATGAAAATCACGGAGAGTTTCTGCGCCTCGCCGATGCCCACCCAAAGGATAAGCAGCGGGATGAACGCCGAAGCAGGTAGGTAACGCGCGAAGGACACGAAGGGTTCGAAGAATGCTTCGACAGCCTTGTACGCGCCCATCATTACCCCCAAAGGCAGTGCGACGATCACCGCCAATACGAAGCCCCCCAGCACGCGCCAAATGGTCATGCCAATGTCTTTGGCGAAGCCCATCTCAGCGAGCAATGTGTAGCCACTCTTGACCATGGTGACTGGATCGGCCAAGAACGTCTTCGACACGAACCCACCAAACGTGGCAAATGCCCAAACCGCGACAAAAACGACGAAGAAGGAAATACCAAGCGCGATGCGCGCGCCGGACGAAACGGGGGTGAGCGGGCGCATCGGTACTCCGACTACTTGATGAAGCGCGTGTCCGCGAGCTTCGTCAGGTCAGGAATCGACTTGATGATTCCGGCTTCGAGCAACAAATCGGCGGCTTCCTTGCTGAACTGCGCGTGTTCGCCCGCGAAGAATTTTTGGTTCGCGGCCTTGTCTTGCCAGCGCAAGAACGATGCACTCTTGGCGAACGCTTCGCCCGATTGCTTGACGTCAGCACCCATGATTTCATAGCTCTTTTTCGGGTCCGATTGGATCATGGCAAGCGCGTCGAAGTAGCCGTTGGCCAGTGCTTGTGCCGCCTTCGGATTGTCGGCCAAGAACTTCGGCGTGCAACCGAATGTGTCCATCACCATCGGGTAATCGAGGGTTGTGGCGATAATCTTTCCGGCTTCCGGCTTTGCGCGAACCGACGACAAGTAGGGTTCGTAGGTCATACCCGCATCGATGTCGTTGTTGCCCGCGATCATGGCATTAGCTGCAGCCTGCGGCTCAAGATTCACGACTTTCACATCCTTCACAGACATGCCATTTTTCTTGAGCATCCAAGCGAGTGCGAAGTACGGCGAGGTGCCCGGCGCGCTCGCAGCGACCGTCTTACCTTTCAAATCCGAAATCTTGGCGATGCTCGGTTTAACCACCATTCCGTCCGCACCGTAACTCTTGTCGAGTTGGAAGATTTGTGTGGTCGCGACGCCAGCCGCGTTCCAGCCGACCCATGTTTCGACGGTGGTGGCCGCGCATTGCACGTCGCCTGATGCAATTGCAAGATGGCGATCTTTTTGTGGGATTTTCTTGATCGAGACGTCGAGTCCGTGTT
The DNA here is from genome assembly GCA_029571495.1 of Pseudomonadota bacterium. Classification (GTDB taxonomy): domain Bacteria; phylum Pseudomonadota; class Gammaproteobacteria; order Burkholderiales; family Casimicrobiaceae; genus Casimicrobium. Next base: position 6,015 of record JAKPSO010000506.1, on the reverse strand, counting down.
TCTTGTACAGACCTGCTTCTTTGGCGAGTACGAGCGGCGCGAAGCCCGTCCAACCCGATATTCCGATAGCGACGCTAGTTTCTTGTGCGAGAGCAGGAACGGTGGCAACGGCACCAAGCGTCAAAGCAATAAGCGATTTCTTCATGATGTAAACCTTTCGATGATTTCAGGGGCTAAGCGGGATTCCAAAGGGTCGGCAACTCGGTCTGCGCGGGCAGTGCGCGGAACACTTTCGATAACGCTCCGTTACAAACGAGCTGTGTTGCACGTTCAATTTCCGGTGCGAGATAACGATCTTCATTAATAGACGGGCATTGTGCACGAAGCAAGGCGTGTGCCGCCTCCAGCGCCTCGGACGATTTCAGTGGACGGAGAAACTCGATGCCCTGCGCCGCGGCCAGGAGTTCAATGCCGAGCACGTGTGCGGTATTTGAGATCATCGCTTGCAATCGACGCGCAGCAAAAGTCGCCATCGACACGTGATCTTCCTGATTCGCCGAGGTTGGCAAACTATCAACGCTCGCTGGGTGCGCGAGAGACTTGTTCTCGCTCGCAAGCGACGCAGCCGTGACGTGCGCAATCATGAACCCAGAATTGAGACCCGCATCCGCTGTCAGAAACGGCGGCAGCCGCGACACGCTGCCATCGATCAACATCGCAATACGACGCTCGGCGATTGCACCAACTTCTGCAATGGCGACAGCCATGGCGTCGCACGCGAGCGCCACAGGTTCTGCATGGAAATTTCCGCCCGAAATCATCTCCTGCGTATCGGCGAAAACGAGCGGATTGTCAGTGACGGCATTGGCCTCTCGCAGCAGCACTAGTGCGGCATGGCGGAGTTGATCAAGACAAGCACCAATCACCTGCGGTTGACAGCGCAGGCAGTACGGGTCCTGCACGCGATCATCACCTTCTGTGTGCGACTGGCGAATAGCACTGCCCGCGAGAAGCGCACGGTAATACTTGGCCACGTCGATTTGGCCCGGTTGACCGCGCACCTTGTGAATACGCGGGTCGAACGGTCCGTCGCTGCCCCGCGCAGCATCAACCGTCAACGCGCCAATGACCAACGCCGACTCAAGCACGGGTTCAAAGGTCAAGAGCGCATGCAACGCCAGCGCCGTTGAAGTCTGCGTGCCGTTGATCAGCGCCAGACCCTCCTTTGCCGCAAGTCGCAGCGGCGCGATGCCTGCACGCTGCATGGCTGGGCCAGCAGGCACGCGAGCGCCACTTACGTCCAGCATTTCACCCTCGCCCAACAGCGCGAGGGTCATGTGCGAAAGCGGCGCAAGGTCCCCGGAAGCGCCGACTGAGCCTTGGCTTGGCACGAATGGCACTAGCCCGGCGTTGTACACCGCGATCAACGTGTCAATGACGACGTCGCGAACACCCGAAAAACCGCGCGCAAGGCTTGCCGCCTTGAGTGCCAACATCAACCGAACCACGGCCGGCGCGAGCGGCCCTCCGACGCCAACCGAGTGCGAGCGGATCAGGTTGAGCTGTAAGGTGTCAAGGTCAGTGCTACTTATGCGCTTGTTCGCGAGCTTTCCGAAGCCCGTGTTTACACCGTAGACGGGTGCGTTCCCGGCCGCAGCGTTGGCGACCACTTGATGGCTCGCACGAACCGCTGCGTGAGCTTCAGAATGCAATGCGATCGTGATGCCACCGGCGTGCAGCATCGATAAATCGTCCAGCGTCAATGCGCCGGGATTGAGAGTAAAGATGGTCAAGCGTCGAGTCCCGCGATTAAGAAAGTCAAGCCGAAACCATCGGCAGGTTGAGGCCCCAGTTGCGCGCGCTCTGCTTCGCAATCTCGTAACCCGCGTCGGCATGGCGCATCACACCAGTCGCCGGGTCATTCCACAACACGCGCTCAATGCGCTTTGCGGCAGCGTCGGTGCCGTCGCATACGATCACGACGCCCGAATGCTGCGAATAGCCCATCCCGACGCCGCCGCCGTGGTGCAGAGACACCCACGTCGCGCCGCCCGCAGTATTCAAAAGGGCGTTGAGTAGCGGCCAATCCGACACAGCGTCTGAACCGTCCATCATCGACTCGGTCTCGCGGTTCGGCGACGCCACCGAACCCGAATCGAGGTGGTCACGCCCGATGACGATGGGAGCTTTCAGCTCTCCCGACTTCACCATTTCGTTGAACGCCAAACCCGCACGGTGGCGCTCGCCCAAGCCGATCCAACATATACGCGCGGGCAAGCCTTGGAACGCGATGCGTTCGCCAGCCATGTCAAGCCACCGATGCAAATGCGCATCCTCAGGGAAGAGCTCCTTCATTTTCGCGTCTGTCTTCTTGATGTCTTCCGGGTCGCCGGAGAGCGCGACCCAGCGGAATGGCCCTTTGCCGCTGCAGAACAGCGGACGGATGTAGGCTGGAACGAAACCCGGGAAATCAAAAGCGTTTGCGACGCCGCGATCAAACGCGACTTGACGAATGTTGTTGCCATAGTCCACCGTGGGGATACCCATGGCGGCGAAATCGAGCATTGCTTGAACGTGCACGGCGCACGACGCTGCGGCGGCATCGCGCAAGCCGGCGTACTTCGATTCGTCAGCCCGTGCTTCTTGCCATTGCTGCAGCGTCCACCCCGACGGCAGATAGCCGTTCACGAGGTCGTGCGCCGACGTTTGATCGGTGACCAAATCGGGTTTGATCGCACCGGCCTTCGCACGGCGAACGAGCTCCGGAAGCACATCGGCCGCATTGCCGAGCAGGCCGATCGACACGGCGCGCTTCTCTGCCGTGTACTTCTTGATGCGCGCCAGCGCGTCGTCCAAATCAGTCGCCTGCTCGTCAAGATAGCGTGTCTTGAGGCGAAATTCGATGCGCGATTGTTGACACTCGATGTTCAGCGAACACGCACCGGCGAAGGTCGCCGCGAGCGGCTGTGCGCCGCCCATGCCGCCGAGTCCCGCCGTCAAAATCCACCTACCAGCGAGCGACCCGCCGTAATGTTGCCGCCCTGCTTCAACAAATGTTTCGTAGGTGCCTTGCACGATGCCTTGGCTGCCGATGTAGATCCACGAGCCAGCCGTCATCTGACCGTACATCATCAGGCCTTTGCGGTCTAGCTCATTGAAGTGTTCCCACGTCGCCCACTTTGGCACGAGATTCGAGTTCGCGAGCAAGACGCGCGGCGCATCCACATGCGTGCGAAACACACCGACTGGCTTCCCTGATTGGATCAGGAGCGTTTCATCTTCTTTGAGGTCTCGCAACGACGTAAGGATCGCTTCGAAACAATCCCAGTTACGCGCCGCCTTGCCGATGCCGCCGTAAACCACCAGCGCATCGGGGTTCTCTGCTACTTCGGGGTCGAGGTTGTTCTGCAGCATGCGGTACGCCGCTTCAATCAACCAGTTCTTACAAGTGATAGCAGTGCCGCGCGGAGCGCGAACAGTGCGCGGCAACGCGGTGATCGGGGGTTGGCTCGGATGTGTCATGGTGACCTCCAACGGGGCTTAAGCTCTGAAATTCCGCGAAGCATACTTGTCTAGACAAGTTTGTGCAAGTAGGGAAAATCTGCGCTAGCATGACGCCATGAAACAACCGCCCGCGTCGCGAAAGATCCGCACCGCAAGCACTGCCAGCGCAGCCAACAGTGCGGGCATGGCACCGTTCGAACGGATCAAGCAGCACATCAAGGGCAAGCTTGAATCCGGAGTGTGGCCGCCGGGCGCGCTTATGCCTTCTGAAGCGGAGCTGGTGAACGAGTTCGCCGTGAGCCGCATGACGGTCAACCGCGCGCTGCGCGAATTGCAACTCGAAGGGTTGGTTGATCGCGTGCAAGGCGTTGGCACGTTTGCCGCACAACTGCACCGAGTATCGTCTTCGCTTGTCATCCGCGACATTCACGAAGAGATTGTTGCGCGAGGGCACACTCATCATGCGACCGTGCATCTCGCGCGCGAGGAAACGGCCAGCGCGGCGGTCGCGCAACGCCTCGGCGTTGCGGTGGGCGCACGAGTGTTTCACACGCTCATCGTTCACTCTGAAAACGGCGTGCAGCTTCAGTGCGAAGATCGCTATGTCAATGCCCTGTGCGCCCCAGACTATTTGTCCGTGGACTTCACCCAGGTCACGCCGACTCATTATTTGCTCGACGTCGCACCACTATGGGAAGCACGGTTTTCTGTGCAGGCCGGATTGCCAACCACCCGCGAAGCGAAGCTTCTCGGGCTCAAAACCAGCGACCCATGCCTCATCGTGCAGCGACGCACGGTTAATCACGTCATGCCAATAACTCAGGCGAGATTGGTTCACCCGGCGGGCCGATACCAAATTGACGGAGTGTTCAAGCCGTGAGCCTCACGATCGCTCGCTTCAACGACGTACCCGCGCAGCGCTGGCGCAACGGTGGCGGCGTGACGCGCGAACTCTTAGCTTGGCCCAGTTCTGAGCACTGGGTACTTCGACTCAGCGTCGCCGACATCGAGCAGGATGGTCCGTTCTCGTCGTTTCCAGGCGTTGATCGGTGGTTCGCGGTGCTGTCGGGTCACGGCGTTCGCCTGGGCACGGAACGGCGCTTTGTGACCGCGACAGACGGCCCTTTCCGCTTCGAAGGCGAATCGGCGCCATCGTGTGAGTTAGTCGAAGGGCCAACGCGCGACTTGAACCTGATGGTGAAGCGCGGGGCGGGCGACGCTTGGATGACGCGCGCCAAACGTACCGTCGAGTGGCCACGCACCGCGCGCTTAATCGTAATGAAGGACACGAAGTTCTTGTGCGGCTTGTTCACGCTGCACGGCTGCGAACTACGCACGAGCGACTTCACGTCGTTTGCCTTGGAGCCGATGACAGTCGCTTGGCAAGTCATTGATGTCGAACCATCGCCGTGGCACGTACTTAGCTCACATGATGACGGCGCAGGCAATTTTGTGTTCGGTTGCGAATTGGTTGCGATCTCTGGAGACTCGAATGACTGATGCAGTGCGCAGTTCGTTGTGGCGAAATGCGAAAGTCGCGACATTCGCTGGCGAGACTGAATGGGGTTGGATCGACGACGCCGCGATCGTCACGCGTGCCGACACTGTTCTTTGGGTTGGCCCGATGTCCGACATCCCCGCGGAGTTCCAAATCGGCCACCTCGACGAACACAATCTCGAAGGGGCCTGCGTCACACCGGGGCTGATCGACTGTCATACCCACCTTGTGTATGCCGGTAACCGAGCGCGTGAATTCGAGCTACGGTTACAAGGTGCAACCTACGAAGTGATCGCGCGTGCGGGAGGCGGCATCCGTTCCACCGTTTCGGCGACACGCGAAACGTCGGACGACGAGCTCTTTTCCCTTGCGTGCGCACGTGCGCGCGAGCTCATGCGAGAAGGTGTCACGACGCTTGAAGTGAAGTCTGGCTATGGCCTGTCGCAATACCACGAAGCTCGTGCCTTGCGCGTCGCGCGAAAGCTCGCTTCGGCGTTGCCGCTTACAGTGCGAACCACCTTTCTGGGCGCCCACGCGATTCCGCCCGAATTCGACGGGCAGGCAGACGCGTACATCGACGCTATGTGCGAGTGGATGCCTGCGCTGTGTGCCGAAGGGCTTATCGACGCGGTTGATGCGTTTTGCGAACGCATTGGCTTTAGCGCGGCGCAGACACGACGTGTATTTGAAGCGGCACACGCGCTCAAGTTGCCGGTAAAGCTGCACGCCGAACAACTGAGCGACCAAAACGGCGCGGCGCTGGCTGCCGAGTTTGGCGCGCTGAGTTGTGATCACCTTGAGTACCTCACCGACGCGGGCATATCAGCGATGCGAGCCGCAGGAACGGTCGCGGTGCTGCTGCCCGGCGCGTACTACTTCCTGCGCGAGACACGGCTACCGCCCATCGCGGCGCTGCGCGACGCGGGCGTGCCAATGGCACTCGCGACCGACCACAATCCCGGATCGTCACCAACGCTCTCGCCGCTCTTGATGATGAACATGGCATGCACGCTATTTCGCACGACGCCGGAGGAAGCGTGGCGCGGCTTTACGGTCAATGCTGCGCGCGCAGT
>JAKPSO010000461.1 GCA_029571495.1 Pseudomonadota bacterium | reverse complement strand
GCATCACGCCAATCAATAGCGACGCGGCAAGCGCACCGCCCAACGAGCCCATACCGCCCACCACGACAACGACGAAGATGATCGCGCCGACGGCCTGCGCCATGCCTGGCTCAGTGACAAACGCATTGCCGCCAATGACGCCCGCAAGCCCCGCCAACGCACAGCCGCCAGCGAACACCATCGCAAACACGCGCGGCACGTTGTGCCCCAGCGCCTCCGTAGTGTCCGGGTGCGTCAGAGCGGCTTGAATCACCAGTCCAATGCGTGTTTTCTTGAGCAGCAAGAACAAGCTCGCCAGCATGCCGATCGCCACGAGCATCATGAAGCCACGGTACGCGGGAAAATTCGAATTAAAGACTTTGAACAGCGAGCCATCAAGCACCGCTGGAATCTTGTAGTCGACCGAGTTGCGGCCCCACACCAATTGCACGAGTTCAAGCACGACAAACGACAGACCGAATGTCACGAGGAGTTCGGCGACGTGACCGAATTTGTGGGTCTTGCGCAGCACCGTGCGCTCAAAAAGACCGCCCAGTGCCGCCACGATTACCGGCGCGATGACGAACGCAACCCAGAAGTTTGACCACTCAGAAATTTGGTACGCCAAGTACGCGCCGAGCATGTAAAAGCTCGCATGCGCAAAATTCAACACGCCCATCATCGAAAAGATCAGCGTCAAGCCCGCAGAGAGCATAAAAAGCAGCAGCCCATAGCTCACGCCATTGAGCAGCGACATCACAAGAAACTCCAAGCGGCCCCCTCTGAAAAATAAAACAAACGCAGCACCGAGTGCCTGCGAGTGTAGAACGCTAACGCTGTTTCGTCGCGTTTGTCACGACGCAGCACACGAGTGTTCACGTTGCATAAAACAAAGCCACGACAAGCGCGAACCTGCCGTGGCTTTTTTTTGCTATCGCGACGCGTCAGCGCAGCGCAACGTACGTGAACTGCAACGCATGCGAACTGCTCGCGCGCTTAGATGCGCTTGGGCATCTTGCACGTCGTCGTTGCGGAAGCTTCAGACGGCATCATGTAGCGCATAGTCTTGAAGCCATAGCCCGTGTTTTCTTGGTCAAACTTGACGCCCGGCGTTCCCGCCTTCGTCCAGTTGGTGACGTAGAGCGCTTGTTGCAGTGCGCCGTCAGTTGCGCGCATCTCGATGTCCTCGCCCGAAGCGCCCTTCATCTTCATGCCGGCAATTGCTTTGGCCACTTTCGCAGCGTCGGTGCTCTTGGATTTCTCAACGCCCGCGACTAGGAAGCGCACCGCGTTGACAGCAGCGACGGTGTAGAACTCTTCGTTGAACTTCGCTTTGAAGCCCGTGTACAGGCTCTCAAATTGGCTTTGATCAGAGTTCGGATGCCAATACGACACCATCGACACGCGATCAGCACCTGCCGCACCAATGGCCGTCGGAGCACCGATCACACCGGCGTAGAACGTGTAGAAGCGGCCCTTGAAGCCCGCCGCGTTCGCAGCCTTGATCAACAGCGCGAGATCGTTACCCCAGTTGCCCGTAACGACAGCGTCGGCGTTCGCCGCTTGCATCTTGGCGATGTACGGCGCGAAGTCTTTCACTTGGCCCATCGGATGCAACTCGTCACCAACCACCTTGATGTCAGGACGCTTCTTGGCGAGGAGTTCTTTGGTGTACTTCGAAACTTGCTGGCCGAACGAATAGTTCTGGCCAATCACGTAGACATTCTTAATGTCCTTTTGGTCCTTCATGAAGTTGGTCAGACCTTCGAGCTTCATGTCGACGCCCGCGTCGAAGCGGAAGTGCCACGGCGAGCATTTGCTATTGGTGAAATCGGGGTCAATCGCCGCGTAGTTCAAGAACACGACTTCCTTGCCGGGGTTGCGCTCGTTGTGTTTGTTGATCGCGTCGATCAACACACCAGCGACGTTTGAGCCATTGCCTTGCGTCACAAAACGAATGCCATCGTCGGTCGCTTTTTTCAGGAGCGCTAGGGCTTCCTGCGGGCTGCCTTTGGAATCCATCGGCACGATTTCAACGGTAACGCTGCTGTTGCCCGTTTTGCCACTAAAGCGCTCAGCGGCGTACTGAAAATGCTTGAGCTGGTTTTGCCCGACGCCGCCGAACGGACCGGACAGGCCTTCGATCATCGCGACCTTGACGTTTTGCGCTTGTGCTGCGCCCGCGAACACGAGTGTCGACGCGACCGCCAGCACGACGGGTTTCAAACTTACTTTCACTAGAGCCTCCTTAAGTACCGATGAGAACCAAAAAATTGTGCGCTGATACCGCAACCGTTCACTCTGAATCTTGTTGCAGTGCAGCGCGAAAAATACAAAAAGTCTGTGTATTGATCTTAGTCGATTCTAGGAATCAGCGGCGTCGTTTGACTACTGGAAAACCCACGCCACACCATCGGCGTGATATTCGCGCTTTCAACATGCGACGAACGGGCGTGCATCGCGTTGAACCACGCGCAATCGCGCGGCGGGCTAAAATAGCAGGCTGTTTTAACCACACTTCCTAGCCCGTGAACGCCCCACTGCAAAACGCTTCCGCCCTGTTCTCCCACGTTGAAATGGCCCCTCGCGACCCGATTCTCGGCGTCAACGAGTCCTTCAACGCAGACACCAACCCAAACAAAGTGAATTTGGGCGTCGGCGTTTACACCGATGAGAACGGCAAAGTTCCAGTACTTGAATGCGTCAAGCGCGGCGAGCGCGCCATGGCCGAGAAATCCGCTCCGCGCGGGTACCTGCCGATTGACGGCATCGCGGCGTACGACAAAGCCACGCAAGCGCTCGTCTTCGGCACCGATTCCGACATCGTGAAGAACCAACGTGCAGTCACCGTACAAGCCGTCGGTGGCACCGGCGCACTCAAAGTCGGCGCAGACTTCCTCAAGCGCGTGTCGCCCGATGCGGCGGTCTACATCTCGAACCCAAGTTGGGAAAACCATCGTGGCATCTTTCAAGGCGCTGGCTTTGAAGTGCGCGACTACACGTACTACGACGCCGCCACGCGAAGCCTCAACTACGACGGCTTCCTCGCCGCCGTGAAGGCTATGCCTGCGGGCAGCATCGTCGTGCTGCACGCGTGCTGTCACAACCCCACGGGCGTTGACCCCACAATGGCGCAGTGGCGCGAAATCGCCGCTGCTGTTCGCGCGGGTGGACTGGTGCCTTTCCTCGACATGGCGTATCAAGGTTTCGGCGACGGCGTGGTCGAAGACGGCGCGGTTGTGAAGCTTTTCGGCGAAACCATGGGACCGATGTTCGTGTCGAGTTCGTTCTCGAAATCGTT
>JAKPSO010000439.1 GCA_029571495.1 Pseudomonadota bacterium | reverse complement strand
AACGCAAATCGCGGTGTCTTCGTTCTCGCCGCCGAGTGCGATGGCATCGTCGGCGAGGGCATCAAGCAGACGCTTCGAGCGTAGCGAAAACCCGCCGTTGCCTACGCGAAACTCACCGGACTCGTGCGGCCACTTCGCGCCTATGTAATCGTAGTTCCAGAACTCGTCGGCCCACGCGCTGCCGTCAATCACGAAGCCGTCCCACTGCACGACGAGCGCGTAGTCAGTTTCGATGTGAGCGCGAAGCTCCTTCAAAACAAATTGTGAATACGCGTCGCGCGAACGAATTGGAACGATGCGAACCACCTCGACACCGTCATGCGAAATATCGGCATCGGTCAGCAATAACGTACGCGCCGCAGGGAGCTGTGCTGCCGAGCGCGCGAGTGCAGCTGCCGCAAGCGCCGGGTATGCGCAATCAACGGCGACAAGCGTGACAGCAGTTTTTGTGTTGAGCAAATTGGCCATCACTTCAAACCCTCAAACAACAGGCGGCAACCGAGGATGAACATGAGCGCGAGCGTGAATCGACGAAACACCACGTCGCTGATCCAGCGGTTCACACGAACGCCAAGCCACACACCGAGCGGAGCCAACGGCATGAGTACGAGCGCGGTGCCGAGGTTCGTGAAATTGAGCTGTCCGAGCATCGCAAACGGAACCAGTTTCACCGCGTTCACCACCGTGAAAAAGAACACAGTCGTCGCAACAAATTGCGTACGATCCAGCTTCTTCGGCCACAGGTAGATGGTCACCGGCGGGCCGCCCGCATGCGCGAGTGTCGAGGTGAATCCGGACAGGCCGCACCATAGCCAAGGACGGACCGCGACGGGCAACCACGACTTCAAACCACGCAGCCTCGGCACGGCTTGATAAATCGAAAAAGTCACCGCGATGACGCCCAGCAACGCCTTCGTAGTTTTGACCGACAAGACGCCAAACATCAGCGCACCGATGCCAATACCGAGTACGGCCGGAACCATCATTTGCTTCAACTCCGACGTCGACCACTTGCCGCGATAGGCGCGCAGGCCCAACAAATCCATCACACACAAAATCGGCAGCATGATGCCCGCCGCCACGCCCGGCGCAATCACCTGGCTCATCATCGGCACAGCGATGCCACCAGCGCCCGCGCCAAGGCCCGTCTTCGAAATGCCGGTGATGATCACTGCCGGAATCGCCCACGCGTAGAACCAAGGGTCGGTGATGAAGGTCATCTGCTTTTCCGCGCCAAAGTGAATGGCGTTTACGTACGTGCCGCGCGCAGCAATTGCCCGATGCGCGTGTTGATCTGGGCGATCGCCGCGTCTGTCGCTGCGCTGTATTTCGCCATGCGCAAGAAGCCGTGTGGCAGCGTGGCGTGTTCGTCGTGCGTGACTTCGATGTTGGCGGCGCGCAGTTGATTGGCGTAGTTCACGCCTTCGTCGCGCAGCGGATCGCGGCCTGCGGTGATGACGTATGCGGGTGGCAAACCGGCGTGTGAGGCCGCACGCGACGGGGCAACTCGGTAGTCGTTCACCGCATGATCGTCGCCGACGAATTGCTTCCAGTACCACTGCATATCGGCGCGCGTGAGTCCGGGACCGGCGGCGAACGTTTCGTAACTTTCGGTGCCGTACGTCGGCTCGATCGTCGGATAGATCAACGCTTGTAACGCGACGTGAAAATTGCCTTCGTCGCGCGCTCGAATCGCCGTGACGGCGGCGAGATGCGCGCCTGCGCTGTCACCGGCGAGCGCGACGGGCGTACCGGCTTCCTGCGCATTGCGATCAGCGGCGATGGCCGATGCGGCTTGAAAACAGGCGTCGGTGATCGTGCTCCAATGTGCTTCGGGTGCGAGTGGGTAATCGACGCTCACCACTAGCGCGTTGGCCTCATGCGCGAGCCGCGCGCAGGTGACCGTGTGAGTGTCGGCGTCGCCAACGACCCAGCCGCCGCCGTGAAAATAAATGATCGTAGGCACCGGTTCGTCGCTGCCGTCGTGCCCGTAGAAGAGGCGCACTGGCACGCGACCAGCTTCAAGCTCAAGCACCACGTCGTTCATCGTGACCGTGCTCGGCAACGCCGTTTTGCCGAGCGCACAGAGCGTCCAGTAGCGCGAGCGGCGCTCCAATGGCGTCGGGTCGGCGGGCAGCGGCGCGAACATCGTGCCAAGCTCCGCGAAATATCGCGCGAGATCCGGATCGAGAGCGGACATACTTACAGCTCCAATGCTCTAGCGACCAACGAGCGGTGCGTGGAGCGATAAAACGCGTCAAGTCGACTTATGTGAAATACAGCCTTTAAGCGCCGTCGAATAGCGCATAGCGCTAAAAAGCTGTAACGCGAAACTAGTGCCCGGCCTTAATGCGCGCGGCGGCGAATTCATCGAGTTCGCCCGCCTCGCCGAGATAGCCCGGCACCACGTCTTCGACGCTGCTGCGCACACCGGCGAAGGCTGGGAATTCCGCCTTCGACACGTTCGGCACCGACATCGATTTCACGTTATCGGGCGTCAGAGGTTTGGTCGGTACGAACTGCAAGACGCCAGCGAGGATCGAGGTCACGAAACCGGGCAGACCGATGATCATGTGTTGGTCTTGCTTGAGCGTCATCACATACGAGATGAGTTCGCGCAGCGTGTAGACCTTCGGGCCGACCAGTTCATAGCGTTTACCGAACGTCGCCTCATTCGTGAGCGAATTCACAAACGCGCGCGCGACGTCGTCAACCCACACCGGCTGGAACTGTGCGCTGGCGCCGGGCAACACCATCGGCATCAGCGGCGGCAGCAAACCAATCATGTGCGCGAACTTGTTCAGGAACGAATCGCCGCGACCAAAGATGACCGAAGGCGCGAAGATCGTTGTGTTCAGCCCGCTGGCACGAACCAAAGCTTCGGCCTTGGCCTTGGATTTTTGGTATTCGCTCGGGCCGTCGGCCGAAGCGCCCAGCGCGCTCATGTGCACGTAGCGCGACACGCCCGCGGCTTTGCACGCGGCAATCGCGGTCTGCGTGAAGGTCACGTGCGCGCGCTCGAAATCACCGTTCAAAATGCCGATCAAATTGATCACGGCGTCGTGGCCGCGCGCGAGTTCGGTCAGCGCTGACAGGTCCGATGGGTCCGCCTCAATCGCCGTGACCGCAGGCAGTAAAAACACCTCACGCGCATTGTCGCGTTTGCGCGTCGGGATGGTGATGCTGTGGCCTGCCGAGATGAGTTTGCTGCAAATTGCGCGGCCCACGAATCCGCTGCCGCCGAGGATGAGAATGTTCATGTTTTTCTTAATAGTGAGTAGTGTGTGGGCTGGGTTTCAGATCCAGCATTTGGTTTCCGTTGGCTGCCGGGTTTGGAACCCAGCTTACTGACGCATCATTTCGCTGCAATTATCCCAAGTCTTTGCTTGATTGAGCTATTGCCCGTACCGCTGAGGTGCGCGTACCACACGGCATTGGCCAAAACTTTCTTCACATAGTCGCGCGTTTCGGTGAATGGAATCGTCTCCGCGTAAATCGCGCCTTCGAGCGGCGCATCGCCGCGCCAGGCGCGCGCACGCCCCGGTCCGGCGTTATACGCCGCCGTGGCCATCGGCTCCGACCCGCCGAGCTGATCCAGCACCGTGCGCAGGTAGTACGCCCCAAACAGCGTGTTTACGGTGACGTCGACCAACTGGCTCGGTCGATAGTCTGACAGCGCCATCTTCCCGGCGATCCATTTCGCCGTCGCGGGCATGATTTGCATCAAACCTTGTGCGCCGACGGGGGAGGTGGCCTCCGCCCAGAAGCGCGATTCCTGCCGAATGAGGCCAAACATCAGCGCCGGCTCCAGCGCGGCTTTGCTGGCCGCCGCCTTGATTTCCGCAGCATACGGCGTCTGAAACCTGAGTGCGAAGTCGTGCTTCGTCACCGTGCGCTCCGCGGTATTGATCGAACGATCCCAGATGCCTTTGCGCCGCATCCACTCGGCGGCGGCGAGCGATTCGTCATCGCCAAAATTCTTCACCACGCTGCGCCACTCGCGCGCGGCATCGGCGCGCAGCTGCAATTCCGAAAGTTTCACCACGCGTTTCGCTGCAGCCGATTGATCCAACCGTTTGAAAACCTCGTCGGCGGGTTTGGCTGCCGTGGCCTTGAGCGTCGCGACGGCGGGCAAAGGCTGCTGCGTATCTTCAGCCGCAAGTAATCCGTAGAAATTGGGCTCAGCGGCGAGTGCGGCGTAAATCGGCTGCGCCGCGTCTTTCTGCCCAGTCTCGGCA
>JAKPSO010000431.1 GCA_029571495.1 Pseudomonadota bacterium | reverse complement strand
CACGCAAGCAACACCAACAACGATCCGTTCCGCTGTAGTGGCGGTTGGGCCAACTACGCTCGTGACTGGCGAGGGCGATTCCGGCGCAACGGGGGCTGGTGCACCGGGACCAAACGGTGATGCCTTCGATGTGGTCAGCGTTGACTTCGGCATTTTCCTGCCGGCAAAACTTGGCAACCTCGTGTGGAACGACGTCAACAGGAACGGCACCGCTGATCCCGGCGAGCCCGGTCTCAACGGCGTCTCGGCGATCCTGCGAGACGTTAACGGCGTCGAGATTACGCGTCAGATATCGCGTAATAACCCAACGACCGGCAATCCAGGCTATTACCAGTTTGACTACTTGGTGCCAGGGCAGTATCGCGTCGAATTCTCGGCACCGGGTTTGTTCGGCACCACGCCGGGTGCGCCAGCCATTACTAACGGCACGGGCCCAGACACCAACAACAGTCAGATCCTTCCGGGCCGCGACTTGGGCACGACGCAGGTGGTCACCTTGGGTTCCGGAGATAACAACCCGCAGCTTGACGCTGGCTACATCGTCCCGCCGATCGAAGTGCCTGCCCTCTCCGATCTGATGAAGCTGCTGTTGGCCTTGATGATGCTTGCGCTCGGCGTCATCGCAATTCGCCGACGTAAGGTGTAGCAAGCAGCATCGCGTTGTTAAATGAGTGAAAGCAAACGCCCCTCGGGGCGTTTGGCGCTTCATGCGGCGCACGTTTGTAGCTTGTAGCGAAATACAATGAAATCGTGAAGCAAACCCTCTCAACGTCTGCAATATCAACACGCAAAAAAATAGCGCTCATAGCCACTTTTTTTTGTGCTGTTGCTAGTTCCTTATCTGCTACCGCTGCCGGCAAAACAGATACGTTGTTGGTTGAACGAACGTCGACCACTGTACCTGCGACATCGTCAGTTTTAGCGCGCGCTCACTACGACAATGTCGCGCAGTCCCTCGCCACACCGACTGCGATTCTTGCGCTCGCGGGCGCGCTCTCGCCGGAGCAGCGCGAGGCGCAGCAGATCGCGCTCAGCGATGCGCGCTTTCTTGAAGGCACGCGTGAAGTGACTACTGGCAAAGCGTTTCGCAATGAAATTTTCGGCATCTACCCGTTGCGCGAAAGTGACGTGAGCACGCCGGAGCTGCGCCGATGCTTGACGCAAACCCGTTGCTACCGCGTTGAGCAATACCAGTTCGCCTGGAATGACACCCGATTTGCGATTGTTGACGTGCTGGCCAAACGCGTACTCGCGGTCAATAAACTGCCCGACACACAACCCGATATTCCAACGCGCCTTGAGCGGGTAGCGGCGGAGCTTGCTGCCAACTCTCCGTTGGTTCGGCAAGCGCTGGGTCGCACGCCCACCGTAGACGAGCTGGTAATGGCGACGACCAAAACAGCACTCAACAGAACACGCTGCGAACGCTCGCGCCACCTCTGTGTCGCCCCAACCATTGTTGAAGGCAATTCCGCGTTGTTTGTTATCGTGGACCTGACCGCCTATCGCGTTGTTGGCGCGCGTTGGACCAAACTTGGCCGCGCTCAAGCGGCACCGTCTGAACGACGGTTACAAAACGAAGGTATTGCGCGCGACTATTGCGACCGCGCAGTTCCCGTTGATCGAGAGGGTTGGAAATTTGACTTTCAAATTACCAGCTCAGATGGCGTGAAAATATCCAACGTGTCGTACAAAGATCAAGCGTTCCTAAAGAGCGTCAAAACGGTTGACTGGCATGTGGGCTACTCGTGGAAAGAGGGCTTTGGATATTCCGATGCGGTGGGTTGCCCGGTGTTTAGTCAGGCGGCTGTGGTGGCGGTTGACCCGCCACGTTTTGTGCCGCTCGAAGAGGATGGCAAAACGGTTGGCTTTAGTCTGTATCAAGATTTTCGCGGCGATCAATGGCCGCGGCCGTGTAATTACTACTATCGCCAACGGTTTGATTTCTATGACAATGGCCGATTTCGCCCGGTGAACGCGAGCTTCGGCCGTGGCTGCGGCGATGACGGCATGTACCGGCCGGTAACGCGCATCGCATTTGCTGGCATGACCTCAGTCTCCGAGCGTCGCGGTCAGCAATGGAGCGGGTGGCTGCGCGAAGACTGGCGGCTCGCAGAGCGCATGAGTGCCGCCGACGATGGCGCGTTGCTGCGATTTGCAGGTGCCACGGCACAATACGATTTGATTCCGAACAAAGGGCAATGGGACGCGTCGCGCGGCGACAACGCGTTTCTTTACGTCACCGTGCACCCAGAGGGGCGAGACGAGGGCGAGTCCGATTTGCCGGCGATTGGCAATTGCTGTGCAAAAGACTATCGGCAGGGGCCCGAAAAATTCATTGAGCCGAATCCTGAGCCAATAGGCGATGCACCGCTGGTGCTTTGGTACGTTGCGCAAATGAAAAATGACTCGCGCGTGGGACAGGAATACTGTTGGGCAGATTACGTGCTTGAAGCAGGCATTTACACTGAACGCGCCTACCCGTGTTACTCGGGGCCCATGCTTCGTAAAGTTGAAGAGGTGCGCTGAGCATGAAAAAAGCAGTTGTAAATCTGTGCGTCTTTTTGCTTGCATCGATACTCGCAGCGAGCGCGCAAACCCAAAAACTGGCCGCTCCAACGCCGCCGGCGACGACTGCGCTGACCCCCAAAGCAAACGCGCCACAGTCGCGAGCGCCCTTCCGATTGCAAGCGGGCGACCGTTGCTTAGGCGATCCGAAATTCCTCGAAAATTTGCAGCTCTCTAAACGCGCGGTGGTCGACACCACTCAAGTGTCACCCGTGGGGATGAGCGTCTTTGACGTCAACGAAAATGGGCAACCAGGTCGCCGAGTGCATCATCAGTCGTGGGCGATGGGCGGTTATCTTGGCGCCGTGCAGCGCGATAGCGAAGGCAATATTTTTGTTTACCCCGCGCCTAGTGCCACCATCGAGAAGAATCCGCCGGAAAAATCCAACGTGCTCTATCGCGTTGATTCAAAAACGGGCGTCATGGCTCCGTTTGTTGAGCTCGAAAAACCAGCCCCCGCAAATACTCAAAACCCGTACGGCATAGTGGCGACGGCGTACGACTGCGCAACGCGCAGCATCTACGTGTCGAGCGTCTTCGGCTCCACTCCCGGCAAAGCGAACGGAGCGATTTCAATGGTCAACACGGCGACCGGCAAGGCAACAATTGTGCTGCCGAGGCTCGATACTTTTTCGCTGACCGTTGCGCACTTTCCAGGGGGCCGGCGATTGCTTTACGCCAGCGCGCGTGAACCGAATGTGCTCTCGCGAAGCATTCGCGAAGACGGCCAATTGGCAGATGATGAACGGGTTGAAATTCAACTCGATGACTGGGCGAGCCTCGGAGACCGCAAAGCGCGTCGCCTGCGCGTTGATCCACAGGGTCGGTTGCTGGTGCGCGTTCAGCCGTTTGATTTCACGCTTTCGGCAAGTTCCGTTATCGCGCGTGCGGAGCTAGTGTTTGAATACGATGCCACCGCAGCGCATTTCAAGCTGTTGTCGGCTAAAGAAACACCGACAAATGTCGGGCATGCAGCCGCACAGTGATGCACCGAGCAACACCGACGTTAACTTACCGTAGCGAGAGGATCTCTGTTTCGTCGAAGCCTACGATAAGCGTCGTTGCGCCGACAATCACGGGGCGCTTAATCGTGCTCACATGAGCCAGCATCACCCGCACCGCAGAGTCAGCATCATTCACTGACAATTTGATCGAGTCATCAAGCGACCGCCAAGTCGTACCTTTGCGGTTGAGCAACGTCTCCCAGCCCTTTGCAGCAACCCACACCCGCAGCAGGCGTTCAGGCACGCCGTGTTTCTTGTAGTTGTAAAACGTATAGTCAACGTTGTTCTCAGCGAGCAGTGCGCGCGCTTTCTTCACGCTATCGCAATTGGGAATACCGTACACAACGACACTCATATCACGCGCTTGCGAATCTGCGTGACAATCGCCTCGATCGCGACAACGACAACAAAAATGGTGAACAGTACGAGCGAGACACGCTGCCACTGAATCAAGTCGATTGCCGCGTTTAGCACCATGCCGATGCCGCCCGCACCTACCAGTCCGAGTACCGCCGATTCACGCACGTTGATGTCCCATCGGAAAAGCGCAATCGACCAAAACGTTGGCTTAACTTGCGGCCAGTAGCCCATGAGAATTTGCTGCATACGCGTAGCGCCGGCGGCCTGTAGCGCCTCGATGCTGCCCTTGTTGGCTCCTTCAACACCTTCCGAGAACATCTTGCCAATAAATCCGATCGAGTGAAAGGCAATCGCGAGCGCCCCTGCGAGCGGACCCGGACCAAACATCGCAACGAAGAACAAGGCCCAGAGCAGCGTGGAAATCGAACGCGTCGCGACCAAAATGAATTTCGCGATGTAGTTAAGCCACGGGAAAGGCGTTGCATTGCGCGCCGCCAAGAAGCCCACCGGCACACCCATGATGAGCCCGAGAATCGTTGCCATCGCGGCGATGTGCAGTGTCTCCACGAGAGCTGGCCAGACGGCCGGCACAAAGTGCCTGTGGTCGAGGGGCCACATGCGCTTTCCCATGTCGACGACTTGTTCTGGCGCGTCGTACAAAAACTCAGGAATGATTTCGATGCTCTTGAGTGCCCATGCGACAGCTGCCGCCATCACGAAAAACACTGCGAACCGCGCGAGGCGCTGTGCCGGCGTGAAGCGAATCCAACGCTGCATTTCCGAGGTGGCGGAGGTCATAGCGTCGCACCGTTCGTGGTGAGCCTGTCGAACCATGAACGCGCGCTCATCGAAACACTCGCTTCACATAAATCTGCAACACCTCGCCAATCATCACGAGTCCGATGATGCACAAAATGATGCCCGCCACGAAGTTGTAATCAAAGCGCTGAAACGCCGAAAACAATGTGCCGCCGATACCACCCGCACCTACCACGCCGACCATCGTCGAGTTGCGCAGGTTGCTGTCCGTCTCATACGCCACAAACCCAATGAAACGATTCATCACTTGCGGCACCACACCGAACGCGATCACGCTCATAAACGACGCACCAGTCGCTCGCACAGCCTCAATCTGCTTCTTCGAGATTTCTTCTATCGCTTCCGCGAGCAGTTTGCCGACAAAGCCAATGCTCGCGAACGTCAAGGCAATGATGCCCGCGAGTGCGCCAAAGCCCACGGCTTTGACGGCAATGATCGCCACGATCACCGGATGAAAGGAACGACAAAATGCGATCAGCAGTCGCGCCGCACTACTCACCGCCGCGGGCATCATGTTGCGCGCAGCGAGCACTGCTATCGGAATGGCCAGCGCCGTGCCGATCAGTGAAGACAGCAACGCGATTTGCAACGATTCCAACAGCCCCGGAAGAATGTCGGTCTCGGTGAAGTTAGGTGGAAAGAAACCCGCCAAAAAGCGCGCGCCGTGCCCGAGACCTGCCCGCACCCGCTCAAGCGGTGGACTCAAAGTCACGGCAGCGTAGACGACGTACGCCAACACGGCGACATAAGCCAACCGCTTGCCTATCGTCGGTGCAAAAAAATCAGCGCGCGTCACCGCCGTTGAGGTAGGTGCGGTGCTCACGTCGCCAACCAATCTTGCCCGCCGTAAATCTTGCGGAGTACTTCACCATCCAAACCATCGGGCGCACCATCGTACACCACCAAACCGCCACTCATGCCAATGATGCGTTCGGCGTAGCGCTTGCCCAGTTCAACTTGGTGGATATTGATGACGACCGGAATATTGTTGTCCGCGGCTAGGTCGCGCATGATCTCCATGATTTCCACGGAGGTCTTGGGATCGAGGGACGAAGTTGGTTCGTCAGCCAACAACAAACCGGGACTTTGCATGACGGCGCGCGCAATGCCCACGCGCTGGCGTTGCCCGCCGGAGAGTTCATCCGCGCGGCGATTCGCGAAGTCCGCAAGCCCCACGCGTTGCAACAACGAAAACGCCTTCTGAATGTCGGCCTCGCTAAATTGCCGACGCCACGCTGCCCACGCGCCCATGTATCCAAGCCGCCCCGAGAGGACGTTTTCCATGACCGTCAGACGCTCAACGAGGTTGTATTCCTGAAACACCATGCCGATGCGCCGCCGCGCTTCGCGCAGAGGCTGACCTGAGAGCTTCGCGAGGTCTTTACCTTCAAACAGAATTTCGCCCGACGTGGGATCAATCAAACGGTTGATGCAACGAATGAGCGTCGACTTGCCTGTACCCGACGGTCCAATGATCGCCGTGATGCCGCGCCCCTCGATGTCGAGCGAAATGTCTTTCAAGACAGGCTTGCCGGGGACGTACTCTTTGACGAGGTGTTTTATGGATAGAGTCGACATTAATTCTGGAGGTAAGCGTTAGTCTTGCGGCCGGGCGGCCTAGGTCGTCGATGCGGCGCTGTAGGCGCGGACTTGGCCGCGCTTCGTGCCATTGAGCGACGCCAAGTCGTCGCCTACCAAACGCGTACTCGCTGTTGGCAAATCATGTCACTTCTTTTTAGCCGCAGCCGCCGCAGCTTCGCGCTCAGTTTCCTTCTGATACGCCGCTTTGCCGAAGCTCTCACCGCCAGCGGCCGCTACGGCGCGTACCGTTTCCCACGTCGTTTTGTAATTGATCGGGAAGAAGCGGTCCGCTCCGTCAAACGCCTTCACCATGTCAGGCGTGAAGCGGTAGTCGTAGAAGCATGACAACAGCTTGTCCGCGAGCTTCGGTTCGAGGTCGTGTGCGTAGGCAAAACTTGATGTTGGGAATTTTTTGCTGCGATAGATGATGCGGAAATCGCTTTCTTTGATCTGGCCGCGATGCGCCATGCGTTCGAACACGTCAGACGCCACTGGTGCCGCGTCATAGTCACCCTTCAACACGCCGAGCACCGACGAGTCGTGCTTGCCGGAGTACACGACCGTATAGTCCTTTTCTGGCGTGATACCTTCAGCTGGGAACAGCGCGCGCGGTGCCATGTTGCCCGAATTGGACGACGGCGAGGTGTGCGCGACCTTCTTGCCCTTGACGTCGGCGAGCTTCTGGATGGAGCCCGATGCCTTCGTGATCATGATTAGGTTGTAGCCCTGAAACTCTTTGGCCGTGCCCTTCACCGCGAACGGCACGGCACCGGCGACGTTCACCGCGAACGCTGTTGGCCCGGTCGAAAAGCCGGCAACGTGCAAGCGGCCCGAGCGCATCGCTTCGATTTCAGCGGCGTTGTTTTGTACCTGGAAGAACACCACCTTCTTGCCAGTGCACGCCGCGAGGTGTTGCGTGAACGGCGAGAAGATTTTTTCGTAAACGGCAGGATCTTCCACTGGCGTGTACGCCCACACCAGCGTCGATGGGTTCTTCCACTTTTTCGGGTCTTTCGGCGCATCGGCGACGAGGTCGCCATTCTCATCGCAGTAGTTCACATCTAGTTCGCCGCGATTTTTGCAGGCGGCTTGTGACCACGCGGTGGATGCAGCAAGGCCGAACACACACAGCATCGTCGCCCCGGCGAAGGCCGGGGCCCAGCGTCTTTGAATCGTTGTCTTCATTTTCTCTCCTGTCTTTGCACGCCCCCGATATCGGGAGTGATGGGTGTCTTATTGTTGCGCTACGCGCGGTCTACATGCTGGATCCCGGATCGGCGCTCACGTTGTGTCGCTTGTCCGGGATGACGAAGTTGTTTCCACTCGGCGGTCGCTACGCTCGGCCTCTTGGACATCTTCGTCATTTCTTCTTCGCATTTTCTTTATCAAACTGCGCGCGGTTGTACGGCGTTCCAGACGCCACGGCCACCGCGCGCACCAACTCCCAGTCCTTTTTGTAGTCTACCGGCAAGAAGCGATCATCGCCCAAGAATTCCCTTTGCAGCTCCGATGAAAATTTGTAATCGAAGAAACATTTCTTAATTTTCTCTGCCAGCGGCGGCGCAAGGT
Organism: Pseudomonadota bacterium; assembly: GCA_029571495.1. Lineage (GTDB taxonomy): Bacteria > Pseudomonadota > Gammaproteobacteria > Burkholderiales > Casimicrobiaceae > Casimicrobium. The sequence continues at coordinate 2,249 of JAKPSO010000431.1, read as the reverse complement.
CATGCGAATGCGCAAACGCCGACGTTGGGAACGTGCCCGAGCGATAGATGATGCGCACGTCGTCGGCTTTCATCTGCCCGCGCATGATCCAACGCTCTAGGATATCGCTCGTGATCGGCGCGGCGTCGTAGTCGCCCTTCAACACGCCAGCGAGCGACTGATCGTGCTTGCCGGAAAACAAAATGTTGTAGTCCTTGCCCGGCGTGATGCCTTCTTTCGGGAAGAGCGCGAGCGGCGCGAGGTGGCCCGAATTGCTCGATGGTGCAGTGTGCGCGACCTTGCGCCCCTTCAAGTCCGCGATCGTCTTTATCGGACTGTCCTTCTTCACAACGACCACCTGGCGATACATGCGCGGTCCTTCTTTGTTGCCTTTGATCGCAAACGGCACCGCGCCAGCGAGGTTTACCGCGAACCCCGTTTCGCCGGACGCAAGGCCCGCGACGTGCAAGCGCCCAGAACGCATCGCTTCGATCTGCGCCGCGTTGCTCTGCACAGTGAAGTAAACCACCCTTTTCGAGGTGCACGTCGACAGATACTCAGTGAATCCTTTGAATAGATTCGCATAGACCGCCGGATCTTCGATCGGCGTGTAGGCGAAGACAAGCGTGTTCGGGTCCTTCCACTTGTTCTTGTCCTTCGGCGCTTCGGCTACCAGGTCGCCATTCTCGTCACAGTAGTTGGTGTCGAGTTCGCCGCGATTCTTGCAATCGTCGGCACCGAAGGCGCATAACGGCGCGATCGCGAGCGCGGCGATCAGCGTGCGGCGCAGGAAGTTAAGAGGCGGGCGATTCATCGGAGGAGTGTTCATGGCGAAGGCAATCGGCCATTCTAAGAACCCAATAAGACAAACGTCTCCGTAGAATCCCTGCATTCGCCGTTTATTGCGCCGCACCATAAACATCATGACCGCTTCCGCTCCGCTCTCCGTCGTCGTCCTAGCCGCTGGCAAGGGCACGCGCATGAAGTCACGTTTGCCGAAGGTCTTGCAGCCGCTCGCAGGCAAACCGTTGCTGGCGCACTCGCTTGCGAGCGTCGCCGCGTTGAGACCTGCGCAGACGGTCATCGTCGTCGGTCATGGTGCAGAAGAGGTGCGTGCGGCGTTTGCCGCCGAACCTTTCACCTGGGCGCTGCAAATGCCGCAAAACGGTACCGGCCACGCCGCCGCAGTTGGCCTAGCGCCCGTCGAGAAGGACGGCGTCACGCTCTTGGTCACGGGCGACACGCCGCTCATCCGCGCCGAAACGCTCGCGTCGCTCGTGGCGCTTGCCAACGACAAAACGTTCGCGCTCCTCACCTGCGTCGTTGAAGACCCGACAGGCTATGGCCGCATCGTCAGGAACACCGCTGGCGACGTCGTGAAAATTGTCGAACACAAAGACGCGCTAGCCGCGAACGACGCCGCGACGCTCGCCATTCACGAAATGAACACCGGCATCATGGCCGCGCCCACCGCGTGGCTGCGCGGGGCGCTCTCGCGTTTGTCACCCAAGAACGCGCAGGGCGAGCTTTACCTCACCGATGTGATTGCTATGGCGACCGTGGACGGCCTCGCGGTCGCGACCGCACAACCGGAGAGCGAAGTGGAAATCGCAGGCATCAACGACAAAGCGCAGCTCGCTGCGTTGGAGCGCAAAGTGCAACTCATGGAAGCCAACAAACTCATGGACGCTGGCGTGACGCTTGCCGATCCCGCGCGCATCGACGTCCGCGGCACGCTTTCCTGCGGCAGCGATGTGTTTATCGACGTCGGCTGCGTCTTCATCGGCGACGTCACACTCGGTGACAACGTCACCGTCGGCCCGAATTGCGTGTTGATCAACGCCACCATCGGCGCGAATTCGGTGGTGCACGCGATGAGCCATCTCGAAGGTTGCGCGGTCGGCGACGGCGTGTTGATCGGCCCGTTCGCGCGCCTGCGTCCGGGCGCGAAGTTAGGCGACGACGTACACATCGGCAACTTCGTCGAAGTGAAAAATTCCACGCTCGCGAAGGGCGCGAAAGCGAATCACCTCGCGTACTTAGGCGACGCCACCGTGGGCGAGCGCGTCAACTACGGCGCGGGTTCGATCACCGCAAACTACGACGGCGCGAACAAGCACAAAACGGTCATAGAAGCGGACGTGCACGTCGGCTCGAATTGCGTACTTGTCGCGCCCGTCACCATCGGCGCCGGCGGCACTGTAGCCGGCGGCAGCACCATCACCAAAGACGCGCCACCCGGCGCGCTGAGCGTCGCACGAGGCAAGCAA
>JAKPSO010000424.1 GCA_029571495.1 Pseudomonadota bacterium | reverse complement strand
GTTCGACCGGTTCTGCTGTCGCGACCATTGGTGCTTCTGCCGGTAGTTTGCTCGTCCGCGGTCATTCAAAAACGGTGTCGGTCACTCTAAACGGGCCTAGCGGCGTGCCTTCGGGAAACGTGTCAGTCAATGGCGCTGGCTCCTCTTGCAGTATCACGCTCACGGCGGGAACGGGTCAATGCGTGCTGACGCCCACGCAGTTGGGTCTCGACCAACCGCTCGTCATTAGTTTTCCGGGCGACACCAACTATCAATCAGGCACAGCTGTATCTTCAGTAAGCGTCGTGACTGCCTTTGATTTCGATGCAAATGGATCGACGGATGCCGCTGGTGACGGCATGTTGCTTGTACGCTATTTGCTCGGTCTGCGTGGGACAGCACTAACGGAAGGACTTGTTTCCCCGTATGCCAAGCGCTTGACGCCAGAATCGATCGCGACGTATCTGGCTTCGCGGCCGTTTTATTGGGACGCTGACTTAGATGGCCGCGTACTCCCATTGACTGACGGCTTGATCATCACTCGGTATTTGCTGGGATTACGCGGCGCCGCGTTGACTCAAGGTGCGATTGGCCCGAACGCATTCCGCACCACGCCAGCAAACGTCGAGGCATACCTGCATCAGTTTGACCATTGATGGTTGCGAACGCGCGAGTATCACTCGGCAACGCATTGGTTTTCGACGCCGCCCAGTATGAGCGCTAACCGCCGCGGCGTCATTGCGATGACTGGCGCTATGGCGTCGTTCGTCGTGAACGATGCGTTGGTGAAATACGTCAGCCAATCGCTTGCTGGTGCGCAGCTCATTTTCATTCGTGGTCTCTGCGCGACAGCGCTGCTCGTGGTTATTGCCCATGCGATGGGTTTGCTGCGTGGTCCCGGCGCGCGGGCGCGTGAAATTCTTCAGCGTCCCGTCATGATTCGATCGCTATTGGATGCGTCTGCGACGCTGGTCTACCTGACAGCGCTTTTTCATTTGCCGCTGGCTAATGCGACCGCCATCAATATGGCGACGCCGCTGTTCATTGCGTTGTTGGCGGTGTTGTGGATGGGCGAGCGCATCGGTCCCGCACGCTGGTTCGCCATTGCGCTCGGTTTTGTGGGCGTATTGCTGATTGTGCAGCCGAAGGCGGCAGGATTTAACGGCTACGCGCTGCTATGTCTTTTTGGCACGCTGCTACACGCATTACGCGACTTGTTCACACGTAAGATCAAGTCGGACATGCCGTCCATTCTTATCACCATCGGCACCGCCGTCTCGGTCACGTTCTTTGCGGGCACGATCTCGATATTTCAGGGTTGGAAGACTGCGACAGTGACGCACGTCGCGCTGTTGGCGTGCGCGTCGATTTTCCTGAGTGGCGGATACTTTTTGTTGATCAGCGCGATGCGTTCCGGCGAGATTTCGTTCGTTGCGCCGTTTCGCTACACGGGGCTGTTGGTGGCACTTGTCATTGGCTTCGCGGTGTGGGGTGAAACGCCAAATGCGCTAGCGTGGGGCGGAATTGGGCTGCTTGCGGGCGCCGGGCTGTACATGCTGCAAAGTGAGCGCAACCGCGCACGCGCTGCGGCCGCGCTGGAGGCTGCGCCGGAGTAGGGCCGTCGTGGATGGTGCGAGGGAGTCTGCCCCTTGAAACTCAAGTGATTGACCCGATGTAACGCGCAGAGACGCACGTAGACACGGGCTGCCCGGTTACGTTGACCCAAAACAAGACGAATAAGACTATGAGCAAACAAACCCTTTCTTTCCAAGCTGAGGTCGCACAACTGTTGCACCTCGTTACGCATTCGCTTTACTCGAACAAAGAGATATTCCTGCGTGAGTTGATTTCGAACGCTTCCGACGCTTGCGACAAGCTACGCTTCGAGGCGCTTAATAACGGTGCGTTGTGGGAAGACGCGCCGACGCTTGAGGTTCGCGTCGCTTTCGACAAGGACGCCAAGACGCTCACCATCACCGACAACGGCATCGGCATGTCGCAACAGGAAGCGATCGATCACTTGGGTACGATCGCCAAGAGCGGTACCCGCGATTTCATGAGTAAACTCGAAGCGTCGCAGAAGGCTGACGCGAAAGAGCAGGGTTCGTTGATCGGACAGTTCGGCGTGGGCTTTTATTCCGGTTTCATCGTGGCCGACAAGATTACGGTTGAGTCACGCCGCGCTGGCCTGACCGCCGACGAAGGCGTGCGCTGGGTGAGCGGCGGCACGGGCGACTTCGAAGTGGAGACCATTTCCCGCGCGGCTCGCGGAACGAGCGTGATCCTGCACTTGCGCGATGACGCGATGGATTACGCCAACGGCTGGCGAATCAAGTCGATCATCAGCAAATACTCGGATCACATCTCGCTGCCAATTTTGATGCCGAAGGAAGAATGGAAAGACGGCGAGGATGGCAAAGACGGCGGCATGGTCGCCACGGGCGAATGGGAAACGGTCAACAAAGCGAGTGCTCTCTGGACGCGCCCGAAAAAAGACATCACGCCGGAGCAGTACACCGAGTTCTACAAACAAATCGCCTTTGACAGTGAAGCGCCGCTGGCGTGGAGGCACAATCGCGTTGAAGGCGCGACCGAGTACACGCAGCTTCTCTACATTCCGACGAAGGCGCCGCACGACCTGTGGAACCGTGACAAGAAAGCGGGCATCAAGCTCTACGTCAAGCGCGTGTTCATCATGGACGAAGCCGAGGCGCTGATGCCCGCGTATTTGCGCTTCGTGAAGGGCGTGGTTGACTCAGCTGATTTGCCGCTTAACGTCTCGCGTGAATTGCTGCAAGAAAGCCGCGACGTGAAATCCATTCGCGAAGGCAATACGCGTCGCGTGTTGACCATGCTCGACGACTTAGCGACAAGTGGCGACGACGCCGAAAAAGCAAAGTACGCTAGCTTCTACGGTGAGTTCGGGGCCGTGCTCAAAGAGGGCCTTGGCGAAGACTTCACCAATCGCGAAAAGCTTTCAAAACTATTGCGCTTCGCGTCTTCTACGAGCGACGCGGTCAGCGTGAGTTTCGCGGATTACAAGGCCCGAATGAAAGAAGGCCAAGAGGCGATTTACTACATCACGGCCGACACGCTCGCTGCCGCGAAGAACAGCCCGCAGCTTGAGCTTTTCAAGAAGAAGGGCATCGAAGTGCTGCTCATGACCGACCGCGTTGACGAATGGGCGCTCGGCTTCATGCACGAGTTCGACGGCACGCCGCTGCAATCAGTGGCGAAAGGCGCAGTGGATCTCGGTAAGTTGCAGGACGAAACCGAGAAGAAGGCCACCGAAGAGGCCGCAGAGTCATTCAAACCAACGCTCGAAAAACTCAAAACCGCGCTCAAAGACAAAGCGGAAGACGTGCGCGTAACGACGCGTCTTGTGGACTCCGCGGCGTGCTTGGTCGTGAAAGACGGTGGCATGTCGACGCAACTCGCGCGCATGCTTAAACAAGCGGGTCAACAAGCGCCGGACACCAAACCTATCCTTGAGGTCAACGCCGACCATCCCTTGGTCAAAAAGCTCGCCGATTCCGCGCACTTTGATGACCTCGCACACATTCTGTTTGACCAAGCGCTGCTCGCAGAAGGCGGTCTACCGGACGATCCGGCTGCGTACGTGAAGCGGGTGAATGCGTTGCTGGTGTAGTCAGCGGTTACGATTGCGTCAACCGCACGATAGGGACTGCTCGCCAGATACACGACGGCATGCGGTTTCCGCCAAACGAAAGTCTCCATGCTGAAATTCGACAACCGTTTCGTGCAGTCGCTCCCCGGTGACGCCAACGCGAGCAACCATCCTCGTCAGGTGCATGGCGCGCTGTGGTCACGGGTTGTGCCGACGCCAGTGGCTGCTCCGCGGTTGCTGGCGTATTCGCCGGAAGTGGCGTCAATGCTCGGTTTGAGCGAGGCCCAGATGCGTTCGGCGGACATGGTGGCCGCGCTTTCTGGCACGGGCGTGTTGGCCGGAATGCACACCTACGCGACGGCGTACGGCGGTCATCAGTTTGGCAATTGGGCCGGACAGTTGGGTGATGGGCGGGCGATTTTGTTGGGGGAGGCGGTCACGTCGAACGGCCGCTTTGAGCTGCAACTCAAAGGCGCGGGTCGCACGCCGTTTTCACGTGGCGCGGATGGCCGTGCGGTGCTCCGCTCGTCAATCCGCGAGTTCTTGTGTTCCGAGGCAATGCATCATTTGGGCGTGCCGACGACGCGTGCACTTTCACTCGTGGCCACGGGCGACGACGTCGAGCGCGACATGTTTTACGACGGCAACGCTGCGCTGGAACCGGGCGCGATCGTGTGCCGCGTTGCGCCAACTTTCATTCGATTCGGACATTTCGAATTGCTCGCCTCGCGCAATGACAGCGCGCTTCTGCGTCAGCTCGTCGACTTCACCATCACGCATTACTTCGCTGAAATCGCAAAGGCGTACGCAGACGAAAACGAACGCATCGTCGCGTGGTTCGCCGATGTGTGTGTACGCACCGCGAAACTCGTCGCGGAGTGGATGCGCGCGGGCTTTGTGCATGGCGTGATGAACACTGACAACATGTCGATCACCGGACTGACAATCGACTACGGCCCCTATGGTTGGGTCGACGACTTCGATCCGGGTTGGACACCGAACACGACGGACGCGAGTGGCAAACGCTATGCATTTGGTCGTCAGCCCGGCGTTGCGCATTGGAATCTCGCGCGTCTCGGTGATGCGCTCGCCACGCTTGGCGTCGACGTTGCATCGTTGCGTGCGGCCCTCGAAAAATACGAGAGCACCTACGGCGTTGCGATCAATCGGGTGTACTCAGAAAAATTCGGGTTGTACCAGTGGCAAGACGCCGAGGGCGACGTGATGGACGCTGCGTTTTCCATGCTGATGGAAAGCGAAATCGACATGACGATTTTCTTTCGCGCGTTGGCTGCGGCAGAGGACGTCGACGCGATCAAGGACGCGTTTTACCTCGATGGACAATGGCAGCCCGCGCGTGACAAATGGGCCGCATGGTTTGTGCGCTATCGCGCGTTGATCGCCGAGCAAAACCCGTCGCCCACGCAGCTTGCCGCGCGCGTTAAGCGCATGAATGCTGCGAACCCGAAGTACGTCCTTCGCAACTATCTCGCGCAACAGGCAATCGACGCCGCACACGGGGGAGACTACTCAAAGATCGACGAATTGCTCGATGTGATGCGCAAGCCGTACGTCGATCAGCCGGGGCGCGAAGCGTTCGCTATGAAGCGTCCGGATTGGGCGCGTACTAAGGCGGGTTGCTCGATGCTCTCGTGCAGTTCGTAGCGGACTCTTGCGTTAGTCTTTATCGAAATCGCTGCCGTGCCCGCCGAGTCCGCCGCGTTTGACGCTATCTGTTCGGGCCACGGGCTTTTTCGCTGTAGCGCGTTGCCTTTGGGCGACCGTTGACGTCTTCAGAAAATTACGCCCCGTGCCCTTGAGGGTCATGTTGACGGCGGACCAGAGCAACGCAATGCCCGCGAGCCCGAATAGTCCGAGACATATGACGACGACGATCGGCGCTTCCGCATCTTGCACGATGATCATGCCAAGCGGAAACACAAATCCACTCCACGCGATGGCGAACGCCCAGACGCTCCCCGCGTCGGTGAGTTTTGTGTACGCAGGCAGGTTGAGCAATGCGCCGAGAAATCCCCACACACCCGCCAACGTGATGACTGCGAAGGCGATGATCATCGGTATGCGCGAGCCGACGGTGCGCGTCGGCAATTCGCGCGAGACGACGGCGATGTGCGCCTTGCGCGGGCTGACCCACACGCTCACGGGGGTATTAGCTTGCCGTGCCGCCTCAAGCTTTGCGCTCGCGGCTGTGTTCGCCGCGTGGTCGAGAGAATCACTTTCGAGCAACGTGAGTCGCTCCGCGACGTACTCTTTGCCGTCTACCGCGTAGCGCGCGGCAGGCCAGGTGTACGTGTTGCCGTCACTCGCTTTGATCGCTCGCGTCACGACCGTCGCGGGCACTTCGCGGTAGTCACGCGCCACGTTCCAGTTGCCGACAATGGTGAATACCGGCTTCGCCGCGAAGTCCCAGCCGCATAGTCCGAACACCACCGCCACAAGTGCCCACAGAAGCGCTCCACCCATGCGTTGCACGGGTGTTTTGCCTTGGGGGAGCGCCGCCGGAACCATGCCCGAATCATACGCAGTATTTGAGCGAACGTGGCTAGTAGCTTTTCGCCTCTATGCGCCTATCAACGGCCTACATGGCGCAATTTTGTTTAAAGTCGACTTCCTGACTAATTTCCATCAGACCGCCTATATACGGTCGATAGAGCTGCAAAGCTGATAAGCGAACGCAGCGACCATGCGTCGAGCGATATGGTCCCAGAACAACGATAATCGTCGCACTCTTCACCGCATCAGGAGATGCCATGTTCGACCGCACCACCATGTCAAAAGCGGCAACTGCGATGTTGCTGTTCACCGTCTCTGCATTCAGCGCCAG
>JAKPSO010000405.1 GCA_029571495.1 Pseudomonadota bacterium | reverse complement strand
TACGCACCGTTATTTGGACGTTACAGCCGTATTTTTTAGATAGTCGACTTGAGCAAAAAAACTGTCTATGCGACCACCGGCTGGCGCATGCGGCGTATTTTTGTGGAAAAGCTGTTTGTGCAGATGCAACACTCAAAACGCCCAAGTCGCCACGACAAACGCCTGCCGTTGTGTCGGCAATTGGCGTAGCAGGGAGGCTGCGGGGCCGGCGTTGACGCGCACGCCGCCCTGCACTTGGACGCGATCACCTTTCCACAGCAGCGCCGCCGTGATCGTGCGGCCACCATCTGCCGGGTGGTAGAGGAGGTCGAGGCTCGGTGCCCAGCCTTCGTGCTCCCAGCTCGCACGCACGTACACGTTGCTGCGATGCAAATTGCTCGCGGCGGAAAATGCGTCGCTCTGCCACGCCAAATTTCCTGCGACGGCCGATGCGGGTACTGCGTTGCGTGGGAGCGCGCCGAGCGCCGCGTTACGTGCACGCCATGCGTCCCACTGGCTTGGGGAGAGCGCAGTGCCGTCCCACCACGCTTCCATCATGAGGCTCAGTTGTGATTCGTGTGTCCACGTGCCGCCGACGATCGCTTGTGTGGCGCGCCGCACGGTGCTTGCTTGCCACGGGTCAACGGCGGCGACGAGCGGCGCACTCGCGGTGAACGCTTTGCTGTCGGCGCGCGCGAGGTAGCGCACGGAGCCATGCACTTCGAGCGCGTCGGTGGCAACCCACGCCAGCGCCGCGCCGACGCTCGCGCCCGTATGTGCGCCGTAGCGTGCGAAGCCGTGCCAATCGGCGGCACCGTCGCGTTGGTACACGCGCGCAGCAAACGCCGGTTCACGTGCGCCGAGTTCGCTCCGCGCATGGCCCGCGTTTGCAAACACGAACGACCATGCGGTGTCAGCGTCGAAGTGTTCCGCCATGACCACTGGGCGCCCTTCGGCGAGAGTGCTCACGAGCAACCGTCGCGTTTCTTGTTGCACCACATCGTTCGGACGAAAACCGTACGCGACGTCCCACGCGACGATCTTCTTGCCCGCGCTCAACGTCCAACCCGCGACATCGCGCGTCACGGCCGCTTCGTTAAACCACGCGCGATACGGGTGCGAACCACCAGGAAGCGCTTGTTGTTGCAACGTGCCCGTCACGTTCCAGCCTTTGCCGCTCGTGCGCAGTTCGGTTTCGAGTGCGGCGCTTGCTGTTGTCTGTGTGGCGATCCCTGGCTGCAACGCATTGGCCGCCGCCAGCGGCCCACGCGTCGATGGATGGAAATCGTTACCCAACAGACGTACTTGTCCGGTCACAGCGGGCAACGCGAAATCGGCGCTCACACCCTCGTCGTTTGTTGCGGTTGGTGCAGACTGTGCCCACGCCGAACTCAAAGCGAGCAGCAACAACAACGCCGAGGTACCGACGAAACCGATGACCAAATGTCGTGAAACGCGCACAGCGATGACTCCGTTACTCAAACGTTCCGCCGCGGACGAGGAATTGCGGGTTTAGCCACTCTTTGGGAATCTGGCGCTCCTTGCGACTGACGTATTTGATGTGCGTGGTTTTGTTGTTGCTGACTTTGTCGGTCAGCACCATCTCCACGACGGTGGTCGGCGCGTCTGGTTTGTCAAAGACGAACGACGCCTGCTTCGCTAATTTTTCCGACAACACGTAGAGATCCGCGCGGTGTGGCTCGTAGCGCGTCTTGCCGACCCACAGCTCGATGCGCTGATAGGTCACGCCCTTGCGCGCGGCCGTGAGCGTGAGATGCAGACAGGTTTGCGGGCGCGCGCCAGCTCGCGTGTCGCACGCTTCTTCGCCCACCAGCTTTCCGGTGTAGTCCTCGGCCCAACTCAACGTCGAGACATCGCCCGTCGAGGCATCACCGAGCAGCTTTTGCATCGGCGTGATGCGCAAAGGGCGCTGACTGTCAGGCATCACGAGCCAAAAATCATCACCTGACATAAGTACCTTCTGACCTTTCTCGGAAGGGCTTTGCATGATGACGAGCGATTGCCGGTTTTGTTGCGCGAACACTTTGTATTTGCGTTCCTTGTCCGGCGTACCGTCGGCGTTGACGATGTTGATCTGCGTCTCGACCTGAAGGTTGTCCGCGCTCATGCGGAATTTGTCCGACGCTTTCAGAATGGCGGCGACGTCTTGAGCGTGTACGCCCACGGCACATGCGGCAAGCGTCGCGATCACGAGAGATGAAATGAATTTCATGGTGAATTCCTGTCAGGTATGCGCCAGCGCATCAACGACTGGCATGTGCACGGTTTTGCGCGCGACGAAGGCCGAGGCGAGCATGGTCAACGACACCATCATCAGCGCCGTGCCGATGTAGAGCGCCGCGTCGATGTTGACGTACAACGGATACCCTACCGAACGACCGGGCGGCGGTGGCATCTGAATGTTCGCTGTGTAGAGGAACATCGAAATCGCCAGCGCGACCAAGATGCCGACAGCGGCACCCACGCCACCGAGCACCATGCCCTCTAGCGAGAGCGTACGTAGCAACTGTCGCGGCAGCGTACCCATCGCCCGCAGTGTGCCGATTTCGCGTGTGCGTTCGATGATCGCCATCGACATCGCATTGGTGACGACAAACACGACGATCACACCGATGATGAGCCCCAGCGCACCAAAGATGCGGTTGTAGAGATCCTTCACCGCGCGGTAGAAAACGGCCCGGTCTTGCCACGTGAGCACCTTGAGTTGCGGTGCGGCGGCGGCGATGCGTGCTTGCGCGCCGTCGGTGTGTTCCATGCGCGAGAGGAAGATGCCTAGGCTCGATACTTTCTGCGTGTTCAAGAGCTTTTGCGACGTGGCGATGTCGGTGTAGATCAGGCGTTTGTCCACCTCCGGTACACCGGTCGAGAACACGGCCTTCACCGTGACGTCCATCGCGTTGAGCGAACCTTCGGTGGTGCTCGCGAGTAATGTGAGGCTAGTGCCGGGTTTTGCCTTCAAGTTTCGAGCGAGCGCATCGCCCAACATGATCTCCGGCCCCTTGCTGCCGTTCGCGCTGTTGCTCAATACCTCGCCGTCGGTGATCGTAAGGAACGGTCCTTTCACCGAAAACTCCGCATCGGGTTCAACGCCAAGACCGATCATCACCACGGACTTGTCGCCGTTGCTGACAAGACCACTGAAATCCACCCGCGGCAGCACCGCGCGCACCTGCGAATCGGCCATGAGTTGTGCACGCAGTTTCGCCACCTCGTCGAGTCCATACTGCAGCGGCGTTTCCTCGTCCTTCACAAATTGCTCGGGCTTGCCGATCACTAGATGACCAGACTCGCGCGCCTGCGCTTCGGCGAGG
>JAKPSO010000397.1 GCA_029571495.1 Pseudomonadota bacterium | reverse complement strand
CACGCACCTTTGCCCGCAACGCATCCGGCATCTTTTTCCAGGTGCCGTCGTCCCGCCACCGAGCAAAGCAATCGTAGACCGTCCCCTTGGGCAGCAGGTCGTGCGGCAACATGTCCCATTGGCAGCCACTGCGATCCACGTACAAGATCGCGTTGATCACCTCCCGCATGTTGACCTCGCGGTGCCGCCCACCGTGCTTGGCCGGGGGCACCAGCGGCTCAAGAATCGCCCATTGTTCATCAGTCAGATCCGACGGATATCGTTTTCGCGTAATCGTCTGCATAGTCATCACCATTCCTTCGCTGTGAATGCGTAATTCTATGCATATCAATCATTTGCGACACAACATCCTTTCCAAATACCCTCCAAGAGATCCAAAAGCTATTCCTCTGCGATCCTCGGTGTCCTTCGCGGTGAAATTGGTGCGTGTCGCACTTGTGTGCAGCGTCACCGGAGGCGTGGTTTCATGGTTCCGAAAGCCATCGACACGTTACATATTCGTGAAATGCGATTTGGCCCCCAACGACTTTCCTTCACTCCCTTCGACTTACCGGCATAGCCGTCCCGATTCGCATCGAGCCAAGTCGCGCGGAGTGCCCTCCCCAAAAACCAAAGCGGCGATACATCGCACGCACTCCAAAATCGACAGCAGATCAAGCGCGGCACGGCAGCCGTGCAATCGCGTTCACTATTGCGTCTCGTGTTGATAGTGCAACGAGGGCCGGGCAACGACCGGCCCGGCTTCGCGGCAAACGGTTGGCACGATTCCACAATCAATACGGGATTCAGTAAAACCAAGACGGCGTCTCTGGCGAGGGGATCGCATATCACCCAAGATTTCGACGCCACGCCAAAGATCGGCCCCTGCCCACCTTTGGGTTTGGCGTTACAATGGCGTCTTGTGGACCAACACGAAGTGTGGGGCCCCACGCCAGAATCGTACCAAGGCAGAAAGTGAAGGTTGGCTCATGTTCTGTATCGCTTGCGGTCGGCAGGTGCCGGATGGCGCGACGGTTTGTCAATGTGGGCGAGATGTGACTCCGGTTGCCACCGGAGGCGGCGCAACGCTTCCGCCATGCCCGGCGACACCCCCGCCGTTGGCCAATACTCCGTTCTATGGCCAGTCGGCGCCGCGCTCGGGCAAGAAATGGCTCGTCGTGGCGGCCGTTGGGCTCCTGGTGGGGCTTGCGGCGTTCGGCAGCATGAGGTGGTTCGCTGGGGCGCATGCGAGCACCGATGAGTTCCTGCGCTACCTGCCCAACGACGCGCAATTCGTCGCCTCATGCAAGCTGAGTGAAGTCTTCGATAGCCCGCAGTTCCAGGAGTTGAAGCGAAGCCTGCGACATGGCGACAGCTTGGATCGGGATATCGAGCGCAACGGCATTTCTCCAGACAACATCGTCCGCGTAACGGTCGGCGCAAACCTCGGCAACTTGCGCAAGGAAGATGTTGTCCTGGTCGTACAGATGAAAAAGCCGGTCAGCGCGAGCGACATCCGTTCGAACCGAAAGGTCGACACCTACCGACAGGACTTTTCCTACAACGAAATCACCGTCGGCAAGTATTCCATCTATGAAGAGACGTACCGATATTCCTGGGACAAGGATGCCAAGGAGTTGCGGCATGGCGATGCGTTTTGCGTGCCCGAAAGCACGATCATCCTCGTGAGCCCCAGGGCCGAATCCCTGCGCAAGGTTCTGGAACGGAAC
>JAKPSO010000394.1 GCA_029571495.1 Pseudomonadota bacterium | reverse complement strand
TTCAGTTCGGTACGGCCAAGAAGGATATTCAGACGAAGAAATCACTGCACTTCTTGGCAAAGTGGCAATGGCGCAACGAGACGGGTTTTATGTTCAGTACTACAAGTACGACACCAACGCGGATGCACAGTAGTTTCTATTGCTCCTTAGTGCGGCATGGGAAAAGACTGTACTCAGTCCTGCCGGCGTCTAAGGTGAGCATCGAAGCTCGTCATTGAGGAGTCAGGCGGCTTTTCGCTACGGTCATTAGTTGGATTGGTGGGAGCCAGAAAGAGGTGTACATGAAGTTCTTTCTACGAACAACGTTTATGCTGCTGCTCCTCGCACTCACCGCCTGTGGCGGCGGTGGCGGTGGGACGCCGCCCGATCCTGCCACTCAGGGAACGACGACCTTCTCGTCGATCAAGTCGGCCGAAACGGGAATCTCCTACGACTTGGACATTTGGCTTCCGCCGGGATATTCGCAATCGTCAGAGTCTTATCCGGTCATTTACGCGACGGACTGCGAATATCGGTTTTCAACACTCACGCAAGTGTTGCAACAAAGCGCGCGGAAACTCATTCTCGTGAACATTTGCGCAATGGGCAGCGCGCGGCGTTGGGTTGACTTCACGATGCCGGGTGCCGCGCCGTACTACCGCTTTCTCACGCGTGAGTTAATTCCATCTATTGATTCCAGCTATCGAACCGTGCGCACGAATCGGACGCTTTCAGGACACTCCCTGAGTGGCGAATTCGCAATGTACGCGCTATACATGGAGAGTCCGGCAAACCGGTACTTTACCTCCATTGTTTCCGAGGAGTGCTCGTGCTGGTACGACTCGGCGTCGGTCTTTTCCAGAGAACTCCGCGAGCCGATCGCGATGGAGCAAGCGATGTATGACGCGGATCACCGGTTGCCCGTGAATCTGGTGATGGCGGGCGACACACTCAGCAACCAGTTCAACGTGTCAACGGTTTTTGCGGTCATCTCAGCGCGAAAGTATGTTGACTTGAGGGCTACGCAACCGGTCTACAGCCTCGGTCACGTTCCAATGGATGGACCTGCATTCAAGGACGCGCTCGACTTCATTTTCGCGCCGCACTGACGGGAGGAATGCGATTCGGTGCGGGAACTCGCTGATCGGTTTACTTCAACGCCAAGAAAAACTCCCGCACCATGCGCGCTCGTTCGTTGAGGGCTGGGATCGGGCGTTCGATCTTCACTTTGTCTTGGCCGTGGAAACGGTAGCGCCCATCCTTTTGGATGAGCGTGATGAGCTTGATCGGTTCGAACGTCGGTTTCGGTTTGAAGGTGATGATCGTGCGTTCGGGGGCGCTGTCGATTTTTTTCACGCCCACGGCTTTGCCCGCGATGCGCAGTTGATGCGCAGCGACGAGTGATTCCGTGGCGGGCGGCAGTAGGCCGAAGCGATCAATCAACTCTTCTTTCAAATCGTTCAGCGCATCTTCGTCTTCGCAGTTGGCGAGACGCTTGTAGATCACGAGCCGCTCGTGAACGCCCGCGCAGTAG
>JAKPSO010000384.1 GCA_029571495.1 Pseudomonadota bacterium | reverse complement strand
GATTCCGGTTGTAACGCTCGTAGCGTTGCAAATGCCCGCCGTGTTTGGTGGAGCAATCGTCACCGAGCAGATCTTTCGCATTCCGGGCATCGGTTCGCTACTGATCGACGCCATCTTGCGCAACGACACGCCGGTCATTATGGCGGTGACCTTCGTGTTCGCGTGCCTCGTTATTTTGTTTAACCTCATTGCTGATTTGCTCTATGGCTGGCTCGACCCCCGCATCAGCTACCGCTAGCGCGCTTGCGGCCGTCGCGCCGCGCTCGCGTCCGCTTTCGCCGTGGCGCGAGGCGTGGCGTCGTTTCTGTCGGCATCGCATGGCGCTTGTTGCACTCGTCGTGCTCCTCACGATGGTCGCGCTCGTGGTGTTTGGTCCGCTCGTGTGGAAAGTCGCGATCAACGACATCGACTTCGGCGCGCGGCTCAAAGGGCCGTCGTTCGCGCATCCGCTGGGGACCGATGATCTCGGCCAAGACCTATTTGCACGCATGCTTTACGGCGGTCGCATCTCGCTCGCCGTAGGCCTCGCGGCCATGATGATGGCGATTCTTGTTGGCGTCACCATCGGTGCGGTTGCGGGCATGTCCCGCGGCAGCGTAGATGCGGCGCTCATGTGGCTCACGGACCTGTTTTTGTCGCTGCCGCAGCTGCCGTTGTTGTTGCTGCTGATTTATCTATTCCGCGACAAATTGAAGGCTGTGTTCGGGCCGGAAGTGGGCGTGTTCATCTTGATCGTGCTGGTGATCGGCGGTTTTCGTTGGATGCCCGTGGCGCGGCTCGTACGAGCGCAGTTCTTTTCGCTCCGCGAGAAGGAATACGTTGAGGCCGCGCGCGCGCTCGGTGCGTCGACGATGCGACAAGTTGTGCGCCACATCCTGCCGAATACGCTCGGGCCGGTGATCGTCGCGGGCACGATTGACGTGGCCGCCGCGATCATCGCCGAGTCGACGCTGTCGTTCTTGGGATTGGGCTTTCCGCCGGATATTCCAACCTGGGGCCGCTTGTTGTTCGACAGCAAAGACTATCTCGACATTGCGCCGCATTGGGCGCTTGCGGCGGGAACGGCGATCTTTCTCGCAGTGCTGACGATCAACTTCATCGGCGACGGTCTGCGCGACGCGCTCGACCCGCGAAAGGTGATGTGAGCATGAGCGAGCCACAACACCTTCTCGACATTCGCGGCCTCAAAACGCATTTCAAGACCGACGACGGCTGGTTGCACGCGGTCGACGGCGTGGACATCGCCATCGACCGCGGTGAAACCGTTGGCGTGGTCGGCGAATCCGGCTGCGGCAAATCAGTCACTGCGATGTCGGTGATGAAGCTCTTGCCGATGCCGCCGGGGCGCATCGTTGACGGGCAAATTCTCTGGCAAGGTCGCGATATTGTGCCGCTGGGCGTCGACGCGATGCGCGACATTCGCATGAAAGAAATCGCGATCGTCTTTCAAGAGCCGATGACATCGCTGAATCCGGTCTACAGCGTCGGTGAGCAAATTTCCGAAGGCTTGCGCCTGCACGAAGGGCTCAACGCGAAGGATGCCAAAGATCGCGCCATCGAGATGCTGAAACTCGTGCGCATCCCCACGCCAGAACGTCGCGTGAACGATTATCCGCACCAGTTTTCGGGCGGTATGCGCCAG
>JAKPSO010000372.1 GCA_029571495.1 Pseudomonadota bacterium | reverse complement strand
ATTCATCTACGACGAACAGGGCCGACTCCTCGGCGAATATTCAAAAGACGGCAAACTCGTCGAAGAAACTGTGTGGTTCGATGATCTGCCCGTTGCGGTGTTAAAGCCGAAAGGCGCAAGCGCGACGAGCCCGGTTTCCGGCACCGGCAATGTCGCGACCAACAATCAAGACGCCAACAACACCGGCACCAACGGCAACACCGCGCCACCGGCTGCGCCGACGGCAAAAGTCAACGTCGAAGTGTTCTACGTTCACCCCGATCATCTCGGCACGCCGCGCGTGATTACGGCATCCACCGCACTCAACGCGACGACGGGAACAGGCATCACCAGCCCACAAACTGTGAACAAAGCCGTGTGGCGCTGGGACAGCGATCCGTTTGGCTCAAACGCAACCGCAAACTCCGCGCCGAATGAGAACCCGAATACGTTGAGTCAGGTGGTGGGCACGACCACTCTGCCCTATTTGTTCGGCTTCGATCTCGCGTTTCCGGGGCAGAAACGGGATCGGGAGACTGGGAAGCATTACAACTACTTCCGCGACTATGATCCGGCGGTTGGGCGATATGTGGAGAGTGATCCGAGTGGACTTCTGGCCGGCACTTCTACTTTCGGTTACGGCAACCAAGACCCGGCGGCGACTCGCGACGCCCTTGGGCTTTCGGCGTTCAAGATAATAAAACTCTGTAAGGATGGGTACAACACCGTGCGGCGAGTAGGCTTTCGGGACGCGGTCAGCGCACTTCGACGTGGTGAAAATGTCCTGTCACCGAGTGCGAGCAAAGCCAAGCAAGTTGCGGACGCCGCCGGTGGCGGAGCTGGTAAGCCGATCAAAGACCTGCCGCACGGACCTCCTACGGACGGGTACAAGCCGCACTTTCACACCCACAATCGCAGCGGCGGGCATTCGTTCTATAACGTAGCCGCGATGTTGACCGTAGACTACTACTTTGAGGGTTGTGATTGTGCTGCGCGACACCTAGCCCCGATCGTAGACCTCTTTAATCCGCTTTCGTTGCCGAAGGACGTGATGGACCTGTTTGGTGAAGAATAATGCGACCATTTCGTGTTCTCGTTCGCGGAGAAAACTTCAGGATCGCGTTGTCCGGGCTGCCAAAACAATTTGGTTTTTATCGGAACGTGTACGTACTCGCTGGAAATCACGCGCAGGCCGAGGAGACGGCGTTGGCGGACACTCGGGATGAACTTCACCGCCAGTTCGGCGCCGAGTCTGGCATGGGCGTGATGGTCGTTGAGTCGGCGGCACCAATCTGGTCTGTATGGAAGGTTCTTTCACGTCAAGGATTTTCGTTTTTTGCTGAAGACAACCAAGCCAGGTAACGCGTATGGTGCGATTAACGCGGGGTAGGGTGGGCAACTTGTTGCCCACGCGTCTGGTGCGTTGCTTTTTTTGCATTCGCGTCGACCGGAGGTCGGTTTTTCCTGAGCTAGGTAGGGCCGTAGGGCGACACGCTTGCGATGCCGCCAAATGCGGTGGCTTGACGAATCCCGCTTATTGAACAGTCTTCGGTCATGTCACAAGGCGGGACCGCAAGCGTCCCACCCTACTCCGTCACGACGCTGTGGCGCGCACGATTGTTCGGGACTCATGCCAACGGTGGCACACGCGGCAAACCACTAAAACCAAAACCTCCACCGCACGCGCGCGATGCATGACGCTTCGCATATGCACCCTACAGCTTTATGCCGCCAACGACCAGCGGGCGGTCGTTTCAGCTGTTTTATTGCACTTATCAACAAATGCCATAAATCGTCTCAAAGCGCCGCCGCGCTGTCGATTTACGGTAAAAGCTGCTAGAAAGCCGCGCAAATCAGCGCGCGCACGGGCCGGGTCTTGTGTAACTGCTTGTTTTTTGGCATAATTTCGTGCTTTACTGCATGGCTTGCCGTGTAGTTTCAACCACCGCCCACCCTTTCACGTATCTCGGCTCGGCGCGAAGTTCACTAGAAATTCGCATCAATGCCAGCTCGGGGCGCCGTGAAAACCAAAGGAAACTTATGAAATCCGGAATCCACCCAGAATATCGCGAAGTTGTGTTCCACGACACCGCCGCCAACGTGAAATGGATCACCCGTTCCACGTTGAACACGAGCCGCAAAATCACGATGGATGATGGCAAGGAATACCCGTTGGTGATTCTTGAAATCTCTAGCGCTTCGCACCCGTTCTACACGGGCAAACAACAGCGTATTCTTGACACTGCTGGCCGCGTTGAGCGCTTCAACAAGAAGTACGCGAAGAAAGCCGCCTAAGCGCGCGCGCTTCGTCAGTGATTCGCAAACGAGGCAGCCGCGCGCTGCCTTTTTTGTTTGCGAAACTTACCAAGCGGCGACGTTGTCATTCGTGACGCTACACCGCCCGCACTGACCGCCAAGCCCCGACATTCATGCAGACCCGCATCGCCCACCAACCCACCGACCGTAACAAGGCGCGCTGGAAGTCATGGGCGCTGTTTGCGTTGATCGGGTTTTGGATGCTCTCGGGCATCGTCGGGCGCGACCCGTGGAAGCCCGATGAGCCGGTCTACATCGGCATCCTGCAAAGCCTTCTCGATGCGATGACGGGCCTCTCGGCCGACGCGACGGATTGGTGGCGCCCGGCGGTGGCGGGCGAGCCTCTGGACAACGAGATCATCCTGATTCATTGGATCAACGCGCCGCTGGTGTTGCTTGGCGAATTTTTGTTTCCGTTGCATGAAGCTGCGCGCATTACGTCCGTGTTGTGGGCGGCGCTCGGCGTGGCCTCACTTGCGTTCGCGGCGCGGCGCTGGAGCGGCGGCCACATTTCGTACCTCGCAGCGATCATCACGATTGGCTGCGTC
>JAKPSO010000355.1 GCA_029571495.1 Pseudomonadota bacterium | reverse complement strand
AAGCTATTAGGAACCTTACAAAGTCCGCGCCAACGCTTCCATCTCACGCCGGAACGCAATCGCGCGTTGTTGCACTTCGTTTTGAGTAGCGAATTGCACGTCTTGCCAGCGCACCGTTTCGTGCGCGGCGATGTCGCGCTTCAAGGTGCAGCCGTGTGCGAGGCCGAGCGGCAGCGCCCCGGTGGCGACCGATTCGTCCGCGGGCGCGATCTTGCCGTAAACGGTGAACCCGCCTTCGCCGTCGAGCGCTTCGCCTGCTCCCAGCGCGCGTTTGGCCGTGGCAACGACATCCGCGCGCCAATCGAGCGCGCCGTCTTGCCACCAGGCGAGCGGCGCGCCTGTGGGCTCGTTACGAAGTCCCGCACTCGCGACGCTGATGCCGAGCTCCAGTCCGATCAAGTGATACGGCTTGTACATCGCCGTGTACTCGCCCGTCTTGTCGGTGACGAGGCCATATTCTTTGAAGCAGCGACGCACATATTCGCGCCCGGCGTCGCTGCCCGCGCGGAAGACGACGTACACGCCCCAACGCAAATCG
This sequence comes from Pseudomonadota bacterium, assembly GCA_029571495.1. Classification (GTDB taxonomy): domain Bacteria; phylum Pseudomonadota; class Gammaproteobacteria; order Burkholderiales; family Casimicrobiaceae; genus Casimicrobium. Next base: position 3,569 of record JAKPSO010000355.1, on the reverse strand, counting down.
CGAAACACCGGACGACCGTCGCGCTCGACACTCGAAATCACTTCCACCATGCCGTGCTGATCGAGCAGACCGCCCGCATCGCGCGGCCGCAGAATATGCGCCAAATCATCGACGCCACAGGGAGGAAATAGCAAACCGCGCGGCGGCGTGAGACCACACGCGTTCGCAATCGACGCCATCTCGATGGCGCTCTTTGTGCCGTCGAGAAAACTATTGAACATCTGCGGGTTCATCCCGCCTTTGGCCGCGTCTTCCGGTGCGATGCCGTAATGCGGCCACACCGTCGCCGGCGTGCTCTCGTGATACATCGGCAAATATTTCGTCCCCTTACCCGCCGCGACCACTTCAAATCCCGCCGCGCGACACCAATCCACCATCTCGCACACCAGCGCTGGTTGGTCACCATACGCCAGCGAATACACAATGCCCGCCTCACGCGCGCGACGCGCGAGGAGCGGCCCCGCGAGGGCGTCCGCTTCCACGTTCACCATCACGATGTGCTTCTTTGCCTCGCAACACGCGAGCACATGCGCGATGCCGTGCGCGGGCGAACCTGTGGCGTCGATGATCACATCAAGCTCCGGCGCGGCGATCATCGCAAACGCATCGTTCGTGACATGCGTGTGTCCCATCGCGCGCGCGTCTTTGAACGACGCCGCGTTGAGCGTCGATGCGTCCCAGCCTACGTTGATCAACGCGGCTCGCGCGCGGTCAGGTGAAAGGTCAGCGACGGCCACGAGGTGAATCCCCGGCGTGTGCTTCGCTTGCGACAAATACATCGAACCAAACTTACCGGCACCAATGAGTCCGACGCGGATCGGGTTGCCCGCAGATTGGCGTTGTTTTAGGAGAGCGTGGAGGTTCATTCTGAACTTTCTGTATCCGTTCGCCCTGAGCGGAGCGAAGGGCTTGATGAATGGGAATTCAGACCCTTCGCTACGCTCAGGGCAAACGGCATGGTGCGGGCTTCAGCGCAACGCAAACCACAAACCAAACGGAATGAAAACGATGCTCGCGATGTTCCCCACGAGCACGATGGACGCGACTTTTTCGGGTTCTTGTTTGTAGTAGTCGGCTACCAAGAAATTTAGCACCGCAGGCGGCAACGAACCAAACAAATAGACCAAACCGATTTGCGTCTTGGTCATCGGTAACCACGTTGCGACAAAACCCGCGACAAGCAGGCCCGTGAGCGGACACACCGCCGCGCCAAGAAGTGAATTTGAAAAGTCTTCGCGCTTAACGTCCAGCATGCGAACACCGAGCGAGAGAAGCATCACCGGAATCGTGCAATCCCCGATCATCTTCATCGGCGCATGGACGCTGTCCGGCAAATGCAAGCCGCTCAAGCCAAGCGACGCGCCAATGATCGTTGCCCACACCATCGGGCTCTTCAGAAGCACCTTGAGGTCGGCGTGCTTGTTGACGATAAACGAGCCAAGCGTGAAGTGCAACAAGTTCGACGTCGTGAACAACGCGACCATGCCCGCTACGCCCGGCGCACCGAACGCGAACAGCGCCAGCGGGAGGCCCATGTTGCCGCAGTTGTTGAACATCATGGGCGGCACGAATGTGCGCGGACTTTGCCGTGACAATTTGGCGAACGGCCACGCCAAAAGACCCGAACCCAAGACAATCAGAACCGAAGCCACGACAAGCGGCCACAACGACACCAGATCAACGCCTTTGTCTGACAAGTTCGCGAGCACTAAGAACGGCCCGAACACGTCGAGATTCAAGCGATTCACCACGCGCATGTCGGGCTTCCACATACGGCCGAGCACGTAACCGAACACAATGATCGCAAGGACCGGCAGGACGATTTCGAGGATGCGGAGCGTGATGTTCATGCGTTGGACTTTCCGGGTTCCGCTTTGTTAAGCGCGAAAAAGGTCCACGCAATGATCACAATTTGAATCGCCGCCATGATGAGAAACGCAGTTTCGTAACCCTGCGGCAAGTAGCGCCCGACTGCGCCGGTTGGAAAGCGATTCACCACAAGACCGATGCACCACTGCAGCAAGAAGCCAAGCCCGAACATCAGGAAATTCAGCGTCGTTGACAGGCGCCCGCGCACTTCGGCAGGAAATTTCGGGAACAGCGCTGCGAAGACCAGGTTTCCCGCGACGTGCGTCAGACCAAACGCACACATGACGAGCGCCGGACTCGTCGCCCACGAAAACAAAAACGGCAATTGGCCCGCTAGCGCAGCTATGCAGCACACTGAGGCGAACCACGGCCCGGAGAAGCCGCGCACGATGAGCGCGGTCATCACTTTGCCCATCGCAATGTTCGCGACCAACATGCCCGCCGAAATCAGCAGCAGGTAAGACCCAATCTGGCCCGGTGCCATGTTCGCCACATCAACCAACCACGGCCCCGCCCACAGTCCCTGCACCGATAACCCAACGGCGTTCGAGAAACACGTAATCGGCGCGACTGCCCAAAAGAGGGGATGCTTGATCACCGCGCCCCAGCCCGCTTGTGTAGCGCCGCTAGTGCTCGGCCCAGTTGAAGCTTGAGCCGCGCTCGGCGGATCGGGCACCAGAAAGGCGAGTACCGCAGCAAGCATCAAGGTGACAACGCCGATGCCAACGAACATCTGCTGCCAGCTCACCGACTGCAGCAACCAAAGCGCAGGTGCGGTCGAAGCGATTGCGCCCGCGTTACCGACGGCCAGCATGTAGCCGTTCATCGCTGGTAGACGCTCGGGCGGCAGCCACAGCCCAAAGGTGCGAATCGTCGCCATCAAACACGCTGCCACGCCCGCACCGATGAACGCGCGGCCAACGATTAGCCCAGTACTCGAATTGGCCGCGGCAAACACAAAACAGCCAACGGCACACGACAGAAGCAGCACCGACTCCACGCGACGCGGACGGTAACGATCAAGCCAAGCACCCAGCGGTAACTGCGTGAACGCGAACGACAAGAAGTAGGCTGCCGTAAGTAATCCGAGTGCCGCTGCGTCGAGGCCAAATTCGCGCGTGAGTTGCGGCGAGATCGCGGCGTTGACCGTGCGCAAGGCGTAGCTAATCAGGTACGCCGCGCCAAACGGAATGAACACGCCAAGCGCGAAGCGGCGCGCTTGGCGGCGCGCGTCGTAGTTGTTGCTCACAGAATGAACTGCGAGAGATTCTCGTCGCGCACGATACCTGAGAGTTTTTCGTCGACGAACTTCGCGTCGATGTTGATCGTTTGGCCGGTCAAGCCGTCGGCGGTGAAACTCACGTCTTCCAGCAGGCGCTCCATCACGGTGTGCAGGCGACGTGCACCAATATTCTCTTGCCGCTCGTTCACGGTGAATGCGATCTCGGCAAGACGGTGAATCGCGTCGGGTTTGAACTCAAGCGAAACTTGCTCCGTCGCCAGAAGGCCCGTGTACTGCCGCGTGAGGCTCGCGTCGGTGCTCGTCAAAATTCGCTCGAAATCTTCAACCGTGAGCGCGGAGAGTTCGACGCGAATCGGAAAGCGGCCTTGCAATTCGGGAATGAGATCGCTCGGTTTGCTCAGGTGAAACGCACCACTCGCGATGAACAAAATGTGGTCGGTCTTGATGGTCCCATACT
>JAKPSO010000341.1 GCA_029571495.1 Pseudomonadota bacterium | reverse complement strand
TGAGATGTCGACTTTAATATATTTGGTGTTCAAAGCTTTATCTGACAGCGCTTCATGCGAAAAAGCCATATGCGAGAATCCGGAGACCGCGTCGACAACGGCGCTCACGCAATCTCCACCCATTCCAGCCCAAAGTCCTGTGTCGCGACTTTGACGTCGCCTATCGCTGCGCCGAGCGCCTCCGCGAATGCGGCTTGCGCGAGCGCCGCGGTGTTGTTCTCACGACTTAAGTGCGCGGCAACAACGTGCTGCAATTTGGGGCTCGCGATGGCGCGCAGCAGCTCACTCGAAGCCCGGTTCGACAGGTGCCCGAAACGGCTGGCGATGCGTGCTTTCAGCCCGGCGGGATAGCGCGAATGCGCAAGCATTGTTTCGCAATGATTGGCTTCGAGAAAAAGCGCGTCGCAGTCGGCAAGCGAGGCTTCGATAAACGGCGTTGATTCGCCGACATCGGTCAACACACCCAAGCGCCGCTCACCATCGGTCACGGTCATCTGTGCCGGTTCACGCGCGTCATGTGGCACCGGAAACGGTCGCACTTCAATGTCGCCGACGACGAAGGCGTCGTGCGAATCGAAACCGCGCAGGGTACAGCCCTCCCAGCGTGACTCAGTCGCGGCCAGCGTGCCAAAGGTTAGCCAAACAGGAATGTCGAATCGACGCGCGAGCCGCGGCGCGCCGCCAACATGGTCGCCGTGCTCGTGGGTGATCACGATGGCGTCAATGGCCCCAACGTCGACACCGATGCGTGCGCAACGCGCGACGGTTTCGCGGATGCCGAAACCGCAGTCGATCATGATCGTGGTGCCGCTCGCCTGCACGACGAGCGCGTTGCCTTCGCTGCCGCTTCCTAAACTTGCGAAGCGCACGTTGCGGTCGAGACTACCGAAGCTGCTGGTGAAGCAACGTCACGATGCGCGTACCAATTTCCGTGGCGTCAGGCTGTCCGGCCTTATCGAGAACGGTCACGTCAGATTTGCCACCGTTTTCTTTGACGGTAATGCGGTACTGCTCGGTGCCGTCTTTACCCGTATCGGAAGACCAAAACTTGAGCTTGTCCAGAATGCCTGGTTCGCTCTTGGCGATATTCTCTGGATCGGCGTAGCGCACGAAGTAGGTACCGGCTGCGCGGTCACGATCCACGACAGTGAAGCCCACGCGATCGAGCGCGAGGCCAACGCGACGCCATGCACGGTCAAAGTTGTCGTTCACAGTCAAGCTCGAAACGTTGCCGTTCTTCACGATCGTTGCCTGATCCACGCGCGCTGCGGTCGCGGCAGCGGGAGCGACGGCGGCTTGCGCCACTTGCGCGGCCTGATCTTTCGGCGCGCCGAGGTATTGCATCATGCGATACAGGACTTCCGCTTCGAACTCAGGCTCGCTCTTGCGCGGCTCCCAACGGAAGCTCGGCGAGACTTGGCTGCCGACGTTCTTCTCTTCGAGGCCGCGGTGGCTGATGTAAATCTCAGTCGTGCCGTTGGCGCCACGCTCAACACGCGTGCGGTACTTGTCGCGGGTACCCGTCGAGTAAAGGCTGTCAAATACTTTGCCGATAGTGCGGCGGATCACGTCGTCGGAAATGCGCGCGCGGTTCTCTGCCCAATCCGTTTCCATCAGTCCGACGCGCGCGTCATCGACAACGAGCGTCAAGTTCATGCTCGACCAGAATTCGCGAATGCGCGGGAAGTTCGCTTCGACGGTTCCCGGAACTACGAGCCAACGTTCGGTGCCCGCGCGCTCAACGCGCATGCCCGACACCACCGGCAACACACCACCGGCGCCGGAAAGCACCGCTGAACGATTGGCCGCGTTGACGCCGGAGAGCGTTGCGGTACCGGCCCTGTAGCGGTCATCGTATTTCGGCGGCGTCAAGTCCGGCGGAATCTCCAGCGACGGCCCGGACTGCGCGGACTTGTACTCAACGCGCTTCGATTCAAATGGGTTCAGGCTGTCGAGCGTGCTGCAACCCGACAGCGTGACCGCGATGGAAGCGAGCGCGGTGAGCGCGAACGATGAGACTGATTTCATGCGTGATCCTGAGTTTCGAAAATCGTTACGACTACGGTGACAGTGTTTAGGTTCTAGAGCAAACCGGCGTGCCGCATTGCAGCTTCGAGAACGGGCTCAAATTTCGCAGACAACGGCGTGAGCGGCAGGCGCGTCGTTGCGCCGCAGCGGCCCATGCGGGCCATCACCCACTTCGGCGCAATCGGATTGGCTTCAACAAACAAATCGAAGTGCAGTGGCATCAGCGTGTCGTTGATGGCGCGCGCTTTCACAAAATCACCCGCGAGAGCGAAGCGATACATGTCGGCCATCGCTTTCGGTGCAATGTTGGCCGTCACCGAGATGACGCCATCACTTCCCATCGAAACCAGTGAAAGCGCGGAGTCGTCGTTGCCGCTGTAAATCGCGAAACTGTTGCCCTTGAGCGCGCGCAGCCGGCGAATGAGATCGCTGCCACGTGCGATGTCGCCCGTGGCGTCCTTAATGCCCACGATGCCCGGAACTTCCGCGAGGCGCAGCGTAGTTGCCGTCGCCATATCCGCCACCGTGCGCCCCGGCACGTTGTAGAGGATCATCGGGAGATCGACCGCCTCGGCAATCGCGCGGAAATGCTGGTACAGGCCTTCCTGTGTCGGCTTGTTGTAGTAAGGCACGACTGAGAGCGACGCATCGGCACCGACACTCTTGGCGTAAGCCGTCAAACTGATCGCTTCTTTTGTCGAATTCGCACCGGTGCCGGCGATGACTTTGATTCGGCCCGCCGCATGATCAGTCGTCGTCTTGATGAGCGCCGCATGTTCGTCCACATCAACCGTCGGCGACTCGCCGGTGGTGCCGACAATCACGATAGCAGCAGTGCCCGATTCAACATGCCAGTCAATCAGTTTCTTCAACGTAGCCAGATCAAGCGTGCCATCGGCATGCATCGGGGTCACGATAGCGACCAAACTACCTTGAATCGGACTGGAAATTGGCGTCGACATGAGCAAAAAAAATGCGTGGGAGAGAATGAAGTCTGACCGCGAATGTTAGCGTAGCACGCGGTTTCGTCGCCCAGTGTGTGGCAGTGCAGCAATCTCGAGTACCTTAGAATTGGCCCAATGCCGAAACAAACGCCCTCCCGCCTATCGCCCGTCGTCGTCGCACTCGTCGCGACGACCCTCGCGTGGCCGCTGGCGGCTGCGCCGAGCGATGACGCCAACAGTACGTCGGAACCGCCGCTCGTTCGCGCCGAAAAATCACTGCGTGAACTGGGCAACAAGGCGAAAGACACCGCGTCGGAAATCACCAGCTACGCGCTTTCACTCATTGGCGTGGACTACAAGTTTGGCGGCAATACGCCCGAACAAGGGCTCGATTGCAGCGGCCTCATTCGCTACGTATTCCAACAAGCTACGGGGATGTCTCTCCCGCGAACCGCGCGCGATCAAGCGCGGGTCGGCGACGCGGTGAGCATCGACAAATTGCAGCCCGGCGATTTGGTGTTCTTCAACACCCGCCGCTTTCAGTTCTCGCATGTTGGCCTGTACATCGGCGACAACCGCTTCATCCACGCGCCAAGCTCTGGCGGGTCGGTGCAGGTTGTGAGCCTCGAAAATCAGTATTGGCAAAAAGCGTTCAACGGCGCGCGACGCGTGATTAAGAGCTTGCCGGAACTCGGCTTGGTAATGTCGGCCGCGGAAGCCGCAGCCCCTGCGATGTCGCTGCCGTCAACGCTCGGCTCGCCTACGACCGCCCTCGCGTCAGCCCCACCCCTTGACGCAGAAGTCGCAGCGGCACCTGCAGCGGCAGCGCCTGCAGCGCCCACGCCAAAGGCAAAAAAAGCGAAGCGCAACGCGCAGGCTCAGTAGATCGCTAGCGCAGTTTCTGCAATATCTCGATGATGGGTTTGTGCTCTTCGCGTACCGCCCAGTCGTAGGCAGTTTCACCTTTGTCGTTCTTCTGGGCTGGGTCGGCTCCGTACTCAAGGAGCACTTTCAAGGCTTCGGTTTTGTTTTCGCGCGCGGCCATCATGAGCGCAGTGACGCCGTTTGGTGACACTGCCGCTGGGTTTGCGCCTTGATCCAGCAGATAGCGAACGACGTTGGCGTGACCGCTTATCGATGCGTAGTGAAGCGCTGTCCAGCCATTGTTGTTGACGTCGCCGCCCTTGCCGCGCAGGTAGCGAACAATTTTTTCGTGGCCGTTGAGTGCTGCCACCATCAGCGCCGAATCGCCAAATTTCGTGCGCAGATTCACCTTCGCGCCAGCCTCGACCAGAATTTGCACGATCGGCAAATTGCCGGCCCGCGACGCGACAACCAACGCGTGATCGCCGCGCTCGTCTACCGAATCCACCTTTGCACCTTTGAGTAGCAGCGCACGCACTTCGGAAGGTCGATCAATATCGATGAATTTGAATAGGTCGGTGTTGGTCTGAGCAGAGACCAGCATTGACGAGGTCGCGATCATCAGCGTGACGAGGGCCGACCGCAAGATACGTTGATTCATGGGTTCACCTTAAACAGCGAGAAAAAGTTTTGACTCGTAACAGCGCCGATGGTTTCCGCATCGACGCCGCGCTCTGTCGCGATCGCTGCCGCAACATGCGGCACAAACGACGGCTCGTTACGCTTGCCGCGATACGGCACGGGCGCAAGATAGGGCGCGTCGGTCTCTATCAACATGCGCTCCAGCGGAACTTTGCGCGCGACGTCACGCAGGTCCTTCGCGCTTTTGAAGCTCACGATGCCGGAAAACGAAATATGGAAACCAAGGTCCATAGCGGCGCTGGCGACCTCCCACGTCTCGGTAAAGCAGTGCATGACGCCCCCGACCTCAGACGCGCGCTCTTCGCGCATGATGGCGAGGGTGTCCTCCGATGCGCTACGCGTGTGAATTACCAACGGTTTTCCGCACTCGCGCGCTGCACGAATGTGCGTACGAAAGCGCTCGCGTTGCCAGGACAAATCGCCTTGCAGGCGGTAATAGTCAAGGCCCGTCTCGCCAATAGCTCGCGCTTTCGGATGCGCTGCGCGCTCCAAGAGCGACGCCACCGTCGGCTCTTCGATATCTTCGTAATCCGGATGAACGCCAGCCGTCGCGTAAATATTGTCATAGCGTTCGGCCAGAGCGACCACCGACGGCCATTCGGGATAGGTCACGCTGATGCACATCGCGTGCGTGACGCGTGCGGCCGCCATACGCGCTACGACCTCAACCGAGTCGTGCGCGAAATCCGAAAAATTAATGTGGCAATGAGAATCGACAAACACTACGCGAGCGGCCCAACCTACATCGTATGCGTGGGACGGGACGACGCCAAGAGCGCTCCCAAAATAGCCTCGATACGGCCCTTCGCGGCGCGACCGGTGTCGTCTTTGGTGAACTGCACGCCGATGCCCTGCGCGCGTGCGCCTTGAATGCCCGGCGGAGTGATCCACACCACTTTGCCTTGCACAGCGATGCGGTTCGGGTCATCCATCAACGTGAGCAGCATGAACACTTCATCGCCGAGCGAGTAATTGCGTGTCGTTGGAATGAAGATGCCGCCACCTTCCACCCACGGAATGTACGCGGCGTAGAGCGCCGTGCGCTCTCTAATGTTGAGCGACAGCACCCCTGAGCGCATGCCACCGCTTCCTCGCGAGACACCACCCATAATTGTTGGAGCATCAAGACCGCCGGTGTCACTCATAGGGATGATTCAATCCGCGCATTAACGCGTAAAAAGCGCCCGATAATCGAGCAACACAGATTCGAACTGCAACCGCGCTGACAGCGTCGTGTCGGGCAGATGCAGCTTGCGTAGTAGAGCGCGATGATAACGGAGACACTCCGCAACTGGCAAACCCGGTGCCAGCGCTGCGAGCGCCGAAGCGTGCGTCGTGTGCACCAAAGGCGTGAGCGACGAACGCGTTCGTGCCCAATCCGACGTCCAATCTAGAAGTAGTCGCAACATCGCGGCGAAGCGCTCTCGGCGTTCGGCCTTGGGGCCGCTCTCGACCCACGCGCCCCATTTGAGCGTTGGCAACTGGCCAGGTCGCAGCAGATCGCGAATGAAATCAACGCGCGCAGCGCCGCTCTCCGACTGCGCCAACACGAGAGCCGACAGTGGTTCGCCGCGCGCCATCACCAGCGCGTCCGTGGCATCGGCTGCGGAGACGCCCTGACTTTGCAGCCATGATTTCGCCTCAGTGAGCGTCGGACGCGGAATTGCCAGTTTCAAGGTACGGCTGCGAATGGTCGGCAAGAGTCGCTCGGGTTGTGGCGCAACCAACAGCCAGCGCGTGTTCGGCGGCGGTTCCTCAAGCGCTTTGAGCAACGCATTGGCGCTCTCGCGAGGAAGTGCCGTGGCGGGATCAACCAGCAGCACACGTCCGCGATCCGCTGATGCGCTCAACTGCATGAAATCCAGAGCTTCGCGAACAGCATCAACTTTAATGGTCGGCAGCTTGACCGTTTCGCCGTCGCCCGCGTCCGGCATCAAGAGCCGAAAATCAGGATGCACATCGCCCGCGAGCCAGCGACAGCTGGGGCACTCGCCGCAGGCCACTCCGTTCTTCGCGTCCAAACAAAGTAACGACGCGGCCAACGCAGCAGCAGCCTGACCCGCGCCATCGCCGGTTCGCCCAACAAGCAGCCAAGCGTGATGGTGCGAAGACGCCAACTCGCGCGCACGCGCAAGCCACGCTCGATGCCATGGGAGCGGCTCAAAATCCATACTTAGTTTGACGTTCCCAAGAGTTGCATCACGCAAGCCAACACGCGTGAGCGCACGATCTCTTTTGACTGATCGCTCGACAGAACCTTGATGCGTTCCGGTTCATCGTGCGCGCGCTGCAGGTAGGCCTGGCGAACGCGCGCATGAAATTCAATGGCTTCGGATTCAATCCGGTCCAGCGTGCCACGGTTCGCTACCCGATCCTGCGCCGCATCCGGCGTCAGATCAAAAAGAAGCGTCAAGTCGGGTCCAAAATTTGGATGTACCCAGTCGGCGAGCGCCTGAATGCGGTCAAACCCGAGTTGCCGTCCGCCGCCTTGATACGCGAATGTCGCATCGGTAAAACGATCGCAGAGCACCCAATCACCGCGCTCCAGCGCTGGCCACACGACCTGCTCCAAGTGCTCGCGACGAGCCGCGAACACCAAAAGCGCTTCACTGTTCGGGTTCATAGAACGACCAAGAAATAAGCCACGAATGGCCTCGCCAAGCTCCGTGCCGCCGGGCTCGCGGGTCATCACGATGCTCTTGCCGCGGGCGGTGAGCAGGGCACGCACCGACTCGATGTGCGTGCTTTTGCCTGCACCATCGATGCCTTCAAAACTAATGAACTTGCCCTTCATTTCTGTCCCAACTGATATTTCGCCACTGCGCGATTATGTTCTGCCAAGTTTTTCGAGAACTCGCTCGTGCCATCACCTCGCGCTACAAAGTACAAAAACTCGCTCGGTGGCGGCGCCACGGCCGCGCGCAACGACGCCCGCCCCGGGAGCGCAATTGGCGTCGGCGGCAGCCCATTCCGCGTGTAGGTGTTGTACGGCGTGTCGGTTTGCAAATCGACCTTTCGTAAATTGCCATCGAATTTCTCGCCCAAACCATAAATCACCGTGGGGTCGGTCTGCATGCGCATGCCGATGCGAAGGCGGTTGGTGAACACAGAGCCCACGAGGGGTCGATCAGCGTCGCGACCCGTCTCTTTCTCGATGATTGACGCGAGAATGAGCGCCTCGTAAGGTGACTTGAGCGGCGTATTTTGCGCGCGCTGCGCCCACGCTTTATCGAGCTCATCTTTCATGCGTTTGTGCATTAAGCGCAAAAGCACGGTCGCCGAACTACCGGGCGCCACGAAATAGGTGTCGGGGAAGAAATATCCTTCTAGCTCCTTGGCGTCGGTCTTCAACGCTTCCGCGAGTTTCGCGCGCTCGGGGACGGAGCCCGCAGCGAACGTGGCCGAACCGTTGGCCGGAGCGGGCGCTGAGAGCATCGCATACACATCAGACAACCGCGAGCCCTCGACGACGGTGACGGCGAGCTGCCGCGCGTTGCCAGACTCGATCGATGCCAATACGTCGCCAACGCTCTGCGGCGTATCAAACAAATACTCACCGGCGCGCAAACGCCGGGCGCTGCCGCGAATGCGCGCCACCGCCTGCACCACCCACGACGGCGCGATGCCAGTCTTGTCTAAATCGGCCGCTAAGCGTGCGAGCGAACTCCCTTGGCGCACACTTAGACTCACGCCATCCGCGGGAATCGTGGCGGGCCAGAGCGGCAACGCAAACCAACCGGCTGCGGCCAGCAGCGTCATTGCAAACACCGCAGCGAATAATTTCTTCATGGGAGCGTGGTAGAACGAGTGAATCGGCGCACGGAGCAAGTCGCTCCCGAATGCGCGAACCTATAATTTTGCCTATGTTTCAAGCCCCCGCTCCAAATCGTCGCCACAATCGCCTTCGCGGCCGTGGATTCACGCTGATCGAACTCATGATTGCGGTGGTGATCATCGGCATTTTGGCGGCGATCATCGCGCCCAATGTGATCGGACGCCTGCACGACGCGAAGGTGTCTGCCGCGAAGCAGGACGTAGCGACGCTCGTGCAGTCGCTAACGATGTACAAGCTTGACAACGGTCGCTTCCCAACCGGCGAACAAGGACTCAAAGCGCTCGTCGAAAGGCCCGTTGCTGCGCCGCTACCGAATAACTGGCGCTCTGGCGGCTACATTGCGCGGCTGCCGAACGATCCTTGGGGCAACCCCTACCAGCTCAGCAATCCCGGCTTGCATGGCGAAATCGACGTGTTCAGCATGGGGGCCGACGGAAAAGCAGGCGGCGACGGCGAAGCGGCTGACATAGGTTCGTGGAACCTCTAAAACGCATCGGCGCTGACAACGCGGCGCTGCCAGAGTGTTGCGCTCCCACAAGCGCGTTACGTCAACGCACCGCCGCTGGTTTTAGTCTCATTGAAGTTCTCGTTGCCTCGGCGATTCTCGCCACAGGGCTCATCGCGGCTTCACGCGCTGCACTCGTCGCCACCGTCGATCAGGGTGTACTGCGCGACCGAACTCTGGCGCGGTGGGTGGCGCACAACACGCTCGCCGAAATTCGAATGCAGCCGCAGCAAGCCAGTGCGGGCGCCGTGCTCACCCAACAGGCGCGACAAGGCGGCGTCGAATTCACTTCTGTCGCAAAGGTCAGCGCCACTCCGAGCCCCCTCTTCTCGCGTGTCGAAGTGACTGTCACGCGCAGTGGTGGCGACGGTTATGTGCTTGCGCAGGCCGTCGGCTTCTCCTCGCAACCATGAGTGCGATCCCCGCAATTCGTCGAGGAAGTGCACGAGCCCACGGCATGACGCTCGTCGAAATCCTGATCGCGCTCGCGATTGCGAGTCTCATGACGCTGACTGGCTGGCGCGCCATCGATGCATTGCAAACTTCACGCGATCGGGTGATCGCCGACGCGTCGACGTGGCAACGCATTGACGACTTGTTCGCTACGCTGGAAGCTGATCTCCGTCGCGCCTCGCTCACCGAGTTTTCCGGCAATAGCGACAGTTTGATGTTGCTGCAACCCGCGATTAACGGCAATCCAACGGCGGCCGTTGTGCGTTACTCGACCGCGCAGATCTCCGCCGGTATGAACGACAACGGCGCGCAGCCGGCGCTTCGAATCACGCGAGACGGCGGGAGTGCACACACTCCAATGGCCGATGTCAACGCCGTGACCTTCACCTATAGCGTGGACGGCGTGGCCTTCACGCCTACGATTGCGACCTATCCACGCGCGCTGCGGATTCGTATCGCTCCTGCAGGCGTCGGCGCAGCTACGGACACGGTTGAACGTACGTTTGCGCTGCGATGACGAGCCGTCCCAACTCACTACGCCCAGCGCGCCCTTCACAACGCGGCGCGGCGCTCGTAATCGCAATGTTGCTTACCGCGCTAGGCGCGGCCGTCGCCGTGCAAATGATCGTTCCGCTCTCAGGTTGGTTGGAGCGCGAGTATCGGGCGCGCGACACGCAGGCCAGCTACACGCTGGCGGACGCGGCGGCTTCGTGGGCCATGACGGTGCTCGCCGCCGATGCGCGCCTCGGACCGGTCGATCACTACGGCGAGCTGTGGGCCACGGCGCTGCCGCCTACACCCGTGGAAGGCGGCACGATCGAAGGCCGTATCACCGACTTGCAGGCGAGCTTTAATCTCAACAACGTCGCGCCGCAGGGCGTGAAAAGCGCCGCAAACATTGCACTAGCGCGAACGCTGTTTTCGCAATCTGGGCTCGACTCCAAACTTGTTGACGCACTGGTCGACGCCGTTGATCGCGACGAAACCACGAACGACGGGCAAAGCGAGCGTCAGCGCTACGGTCGCGCGCTGCGCAATGCGCCGCTGCAAAGTTTCAACGATCTCTTGGACGTGCCGGGCTTTGATGAGCGTGCGGTGCGAGCGCTCGCCGCGACCACCATCGTGCTGCCCGAAGCGACCCCCATCAACGCCAACACCGCCCCGCGTGCCCTGATCGCCGCTGCGTTTCCGGCAGCAACTAGCGACGCCATCGACAAGGCGATAGCTCGTCGCACACAACAACCGTTTTCAAGTGGCGGCGACATCGCCACGGTCATAGGCCAGCCCAACGCCGACGGCGTGTTCAGCGGCAACACCCAGTATTTCGCAGTCGAATCACTCATCCGCTTCGAACGCGTCGCGCATCGCGTACAGTTACACATCTTTCGACCGACCAGCGCTCGCCCTGTGCTGATTTCTCGCATCATCTCCAACGCCTAGTTCATTTTCTCCCGGCTCCGTGACTGACTCGTCCGTAAAAAATTCGCCTAACGCAGCCACCGAGCTCGCGCCTCCCGCGCTGGGCGTCGTGCGCCTGCGCGTACCGGCCTTTGCGCGCCTGACGCGCAGCGAGCAGTTGCAGGCGGCGGCGCTCGCGCTCACGCGCGACTTAGGCATCACGGACGGACTCCGGATTGCAGCGATCGCCATTGCCGACTCACCCGACGAGGCCGCCGTCGCTTACTGCGTGTCGCGCACCGATTCGCCGGCGACGCCGCACGCGACGCGACTACTCGGACTGATGCAGCCGAGCAAGATGTTTTGGATCAACGCCCCGCACGGATACATCGTCGGGGAGCGCGGCGCTGCAGCTGTTGAGTCCACCGACCCGCCAAGCGCCGCGAGCGCCACGGCGAGCACGTTGCCCTCTGTCGTGGCCGCAATGCTCGGAGCCGTGTCGAACGCGGCGAAAGCGCAATGCATTTTGGTTAACCGCGATCGCACAGCGCTAACCGAGGAGACGCTTGCCTACTGGCGTGCTGCGAGTGGCGTTGACTTTGCCGACGGCGCTCTGCCAGACACCTCGGCGGTTGAGCTTGTCGTGCCGCCGAAATCGCGTGTGAGCCCACAGATCACGTCGCTTGATCGCGCGCTGCGCTGGTGCGCGGCGGGTGCGCTGGCGTGCGCCGTGTTGGCGGGCGTGCAGTTCGCACTGACGCAGAAGTCCGCAGCGAGGGTGCCCGGGACGCAGACCATTGCGCAAGGTCCCGGCGCGCTATTCGAGCGCATCGCGACCGTCGCACCGGACGTGCCCGCGAACCTGCAAAGCGCGACCTTCGCCGGTGAGGCATGGGTACTCGTACTTGCTGATGCGACGGATGCTGCGGCCGTGTCGCGAGTCACAAAGATTCTTGAGGCCAACGGATTCGCGGTGCAATCGACGCGCGTACCGAGCCCACGCCTACGGGTCGCGCTACCATGACTAAGTTCGCCTTTCCTGTCATGACACCACTTCTCAAGCGTCGGCTCGTTTACGTGTTGGTGATCGCACTGGCGCTTGCCGCGACGTTCACGTTCATCTCGCTACGTGCGCAGGCAATGAATCGCACGAACGACGCCGCGACGAAATTGGCGTGGCAGAGCACCCCGTCGTTTGCGGCATCGAGTTCTGCGCCTAGCGCTGACGCCGTGTTCGCGCGCTTCAATATCCGGCGTAGCGCGGCACCTGCTGGCGGTAGCGACGAATTCGTGTGGCAAGCCGCGAACGCCTCCGAGCTGCGCGCGAGCCTCGCGGCGCTTGACGCCGCGAAAGTTGCTCTGCGGCAAGTCAAAGTCACACGCAGCGGAACAGTATTCGCAGTGACCGCGGAGCGCGCGCAATGAAAAAACTCGCTGCGTTCTTTGCGTTGCTGCTTATCGCGTTTGGCGTGTTTGTTTGGCAGCTTCCCGCGTCGGTGATCGCCGCGTTCGTGCCAACGCAGGCTTCAAAGTTTGTACAACTGCATCGAGTTTCGGGCAGCCTGTGGAACGGTCGCGCGCTCCTGAGCGTGATCGGCGTCGCGCCCGCCATCCCAGTGGCATGGGCGTGTCGCCCGTCGATGTCGCCAGCCGGTGTGCGCTGCGAACTGCAGGAAGGTTTAACCGGCGCAGTCACCGTCGACGCATTGAACGGGTCGCTTCACGTGGAGCGCGTGACGGCGCTGCTGCCGGTACAGTACATGATGGGCGCGAACATGGGCGCGGCCTCTACAGGCGTAACTACGGACATTGCAAGCGCAACAGTGTCGCCGCAAACGATGACCATTAAGGGCAGCCTGCGTGCCGCCGACGCAACCTACCGTGCAGGCGCCGCGGACGTGTCGTTAGGTGAGGTTAGCGCTGACTGTGCGCCGGGCGCTGATTCACGTACGACGATCTGCATGCTGAGCAATCGCGGCGGGAGCGGACGACTGGACGGCAAAATCAATCTCGCGCCGACGCGTGCTAACGGCAACCTAGAACTCGTGCCCGCCACCGGCCCGGTGCAACGAATCGCCTTTTGACGCGTTCGAAATGTCGAAGGTGAACAGCTTTTTCACTGTAACCACCGCTCATAGGCGCTTACAGCCAGTATTTTCTGTTTGTCGATAATGCAGCTTTTATACGCGAAACGACCACTCTACGGTCGATAGCGCTAAAAAGCTGTAATCCCCGCACCGGCTCAAATCTCACGCGCTCTCGAATTCGCCCCATCACCATCAGGACTACAAGGATCAGCAGCAACAAACCCAGACCGCCGCTGGGACCGTAGCCCCAACTCCGGCTGTGCGGCCAACTCGGGATCGCGCCGATTAGCAGCAGCACGAGAATGATGAGTAAGATGGTTCCGATGCTCATAGTATTTCCTCTTCAGTGATTGAAAACGTGGCTGTCGCGACGGGCAAGTTGCCGGCGCTAGTTTCTTGCGGTCGCGCGACCATCATGAGCCGCGCCGCGTAGCCGTCATTGCAGGCCATCTCGCCTCGCTCAATTTCTTCGGCACCATAGACGCGATCATCACGCGACGTGGACTCGCCAGCGTCACCGTGAGCGGCGCTCACAACTTGTAGAAGCGAGCTTTCGCTTCCATGATGCACGTGGCCTTCGCGGCACCAGCGAGCGAATCGCAGCGCTCCGCGGCAACGTTGAAGTCCGCGTCGCGCTTCTTGTCTGCGTTGTCAAGTTTCGCTTCGCGTATCTGCACCGCTGTCTTCGCGTCCGCCCGCGCGGCCACTTCCACAGCGCGCGCTTCTTTCACGCAGACGTCTTTGTCGTTGCCCGCGAAGTCATCGCACTTCTCTTTGGCGACGGCGTATGCCGCGTCCGCCTTCACTTCCGCAATCTTGTCCATGTCGCGAATGGAGCCCGTGTAGCGGTACTCCAGTTCTGCCCGCGCATTTTTTTCGCGGCCCTTCGCCTCCTCGATGCACACGTCGCGCGCATTCGAGATCAGTGCCGTGCATGCAAGCTTTTCGACCTTGTAATCTTCGTCGATGCGCGCTTTGCTGCTGCGATATTCCGTGCGGCTCAAGTCCGCAGCAAGCGCCATGGGAAGCGTCAATATTGCCGCCGCGATAAGCAGAAATTTGCATTGAAATGAATGATTCACAACCGAGCCTTTACGTGTGTGTCGTGCAAAACTGCATTGAACTGAGTATGCGAAAGCGTTCGCAACCGCGCAGCCAGACACCCGCGCGAAGTACCGTGAGCGGCGTCCTACATGCACCCGGCTTCAACGCAAAGCAAACAGTACAAAATGGCCGCACACCGCTCAACGAAAGCCAACGTCTCGTGGACTCCAGCAACGGCTATCAGCCGAAACCCGACCGCAGCGCACGCCGCCTCAACCCCAAAAAGTTGCTACTCACGAAGTGGACGGCAACACAGCCACAAAACAAAGAGAAACATTTCATCGTCACCAAACTCATCGGACCCGACGAGCTCGGCACGCCAATCGATTTCATCGAAATCGAGGCCACTTACTCGAAGCGCGCTTTCACTATCCCTTGGCGCGAGCTAAACGACGAAACTAAGTGGCGGCAGGGCTGGAAATAGGCTCACATCATGTTGCCGAAATCGGCGCGATGTAGTCGAGGCACGTGTTGGCGCGAGCAGTGCCCTCGCCATTTGCATCGCCCACAAGAAACCACCACAATTCGCCCCATTGCGGGCGCGTGCCCTGCTCTTTGAGGAATCATCAATGCGTGATGCAACACTTCCGGTCGTCTTGATTGCGGGTGGCTTGGCGATGTTGGGATGGAACTACGGCTGGATTCCGAACTGGAATACGCTCGTCGCGCTCGCGCTGGTGGTCGCAGGCGTGTTGATTCTTGTGCTTGACGGCGTGACCAAGAAGTCGCTGGTCGCGGGGCCAGTGCTGATCGCGATGGGGGTTGCGTGGTATGGCTATTTCGCGCTGGGATGGCATTCGCGCTTGGTGATTCCGCTTCTGATGATCTTCTCGGGCTTGATGATGCTGATCGCGCGCTTCGCACCAGTGCCGGACAACAAAGTGCACGGCATTTTGGCACCACGAGAGAAGGACACCGGACGATTCTGACGCCACGCGTCGACCGCCTAAAATGTCACGCATGGCAAAACAAACCTATCTCGATTTCGAGCAGCCGCTGGGCGAGCTGCAAACCAAAATTGACGAGCTGAACGAGTTACACCACGGTGTCGATCAGCTTGACGTGTCCGACGAGGTCAAAAAACTCACGAAGAAGCTCGCCGAGCTGAACAAATCGATCTACGCGAAGCTCACGCCGTGGCAGATCGCGCAGGTGGCGCGTCATCCGCAACGGCCGTACACGCTCGACTACGCAAACGGTTTGTTCACGGATTTCGTCGAACTACACGGCGACCGCGCGTTTGCGGACGATGCGGCAATTGTCGGCGGCTTGGCAAAGTTTGACGGCCAGAGCTGCATGGTGATCGGCCACCAAAAAGGCCGCGACACCAAGGAAAAAGTACTCCGCAATTGGGGCATGCCGCGTCCCGAGGGCTATCGCAAAGCGCTGCGCCTGATGAAGATGGCGGACAAATTTGGGCTGCCGATCTTCACGT
>JAKPSO010000336.1 GCA_029571495.1 Pseudomonadota bacterium | reverse complement strand
ACCGTCGCGGCGAGCACGACCTGGCGCGTGCCGACGTTCGCCGCCAGCCGGTTGCGCCAGATTTCCGTCGCGGTGTACGGGTGCTGCAATGTACCGTTCGAAGTGCTTCGATCCGAAAACGCGCGCGCGAAGGCCTCGGCATCGTCGACCTTCGCGGGGCGGATCGTGACCTTGACCGCAGGCTGTTTGCGCGAGCGTTTTGCGGCGGGCGGTTGCGCGCCACTCGCGGGCATGACGCGCTCGTTCACGCGCGCGAGGATCGCCGAGTCAAGGTAGCCGCCATCGAACAGCGCGGCGCGCTTCACGCCTTCTTGAACAAACCCGAACGATGCGTAAAACGCCTTGAGCGCCGTGCCCAACGCGTTCACGTTGACGTCGATGCGCCGCACTTGCAAGTAGCCATCACACGCAGCGAGCGCTGCGTTAACCAGCGCGCGGCCCACGCCCTTACGTTGCTCATGCGTACGCACTGCGAGCAGGTCAATCGTTGCGCCGTGCTTGCGACGGATGTATCCGCTGTAACCGCGCAACAAAAGCACACCGACCACCGCGTCGCCCGCAATCGCAACGAGCGGCAAATTTGCGAGGTCTGCGTATTCGCCGAGCTTCTTCTCCCATGCCGCGATGCCCGCCAGCGGTGCCACGGGCGCGAATGGAAGGGAGGCAGCGTCGTCAAATAACGCCACCAGAGAGGCTGCATCGCGCGGTTCGGCGCGGCGGATAAGGGGGGCGGAATGTGTCATCGCAGTTCCCTATAGCGTTTCTGTCGCCTCTCCTACAGAGTAGGGGAGGTGCCCCGCAGGGGCGGAGGGGTGGGTAGCCAAATCATCCGTGTAACTACACGTCGCACATCTGACCCCACCGGCGCTTCGCGCCACCTCCCCCACTTCGCAGGGGAGGCTGCTTGTGTATCTACTTCTTCTTCGCCGGTGCCTTTGCGGCTTTCGGATCTTTCGGTGCCTTTGGTTCGCGCGGCGGAAACTCGAAGCCGATTTTCACATCGTCTTTCTTGCGCTCCTGCACAAGGAACGCGGAGAACGGCCGCTTGGTGCGCGTCGAGACAAACTTCGTGAGCAAATCGGTTTTGCCATCGGTCAGGAGCTTCACCATTTGCTCGCGCTCGATTGGCTGCTGCAGGATCATGCGACCCGAGCGGAAATCGCACTTGCGTGGACGCTCCTTTTGCGCGGCTTGTTCGCAGATGTACGCCGTCTCGGTCTCGAACACGTTCTTGCCGCACTTCGGACATTTGCCGATCGGCGTTTGATCGCTGAAATCTGGCGGTTCGGCGTCGTTGTCGTTGTCGCCAAACGAGAACTCGATTTCGAGCGCGTCGTTCATCTTTAGGTCAGCGTTAAACGCGCGGCCAAGTTTCGAGCGGAAGCCTTCGAGCGGTCCGACTTTGCGGTCACGAATCAGCGTTTCGGCTTCTTCCACCGAGAGTTGGCGACCCGCCAAAATTTTCCAGAAACCGTAGTCGCACTTCGTGCAGGCGAACTTTTTATAGTTCTCTTTCATCGGGCTCTGGCACTTCGGGCACGGCACCGACAAATCGGAGAAATCGCCGGGGATGGTGTCGCTCTCGTAACCCTTCGCGGCGGTTACGATGTGCTTGGCCATCTCCACGATTTCGGCCATGAATTTCTCACGGCTGATCTCACCCTTTTCCATGCGCGCCAGCTGCGTTTCCCAGTTCGCGGTGAGCTCGGCTTGCGTCAGCTCCGGCACATTGAGGCCATTGAGCAAGGTGATGAGTGAGAACGCTTGCGGCGTTGGCTTCAACACTTTTTCTTCGCGTACCAAATACTTTTGAAGAATCAATCCTTCAATGATCGAGGCGCGCGTGGCGGGCGTGCCGAGACCTTTCTCTTTCATCGCCGCGCGCAGCTCCTCGTCGTCGATGAGCTTGCCCGCGCCTTCCATGGCCGAGAGCAACGTCGCTTCGCTGTAACGCGCGGGCGGTTTCGTTTGCAATTCTTTGGCGACAACTTCGGAGGCTTTGGGCTTCTCGCCTTTTTCAACGATGGTCAGGTTGCCCGTCTCTTCGGTGTCGGCTTCTTTGCCGTACACCGCGAGCCAACCCGCGTTGACCAACACTTTGCCTTCTGACTTGAAAGCTT
>JAKPSO010000334.1 GCA_029571495.1 Pseudomonadota bacterium | reverse complement strand
ATTTCGGGTCTTTCGGGCCGAGCGAACCAAACACTTCGTCGGTCGACACATGCGCGAAGCGAAACGCTTTCGCTGCTGCCTCGGGCAACGCTTTCCAATGCGCGCGGCTGGCCTCGAGGAGCGTGGCCGTGCCCATCACGTTGGTGCGCACAAAATCCATCGGTCCGTGAATCGAGCGATCCACATGGCTCTCGGCCGCGAAATGCACTACGGCGCGCGGTTGGTACTTGGCGAACACGGCGTCGAGCGCCGCGCGGTCGCAGATGTCCACGCGCTCGAACGCATAGCGCGGATCGTCGGCAAGTGAGGCGAGCGTCAACGGGTTCGCCGCGTAGGTCAACACGTCCACATTCACGACCGGCTCGTCGTTCGCCGCGAGCCAGTCGAGAATGAAATTGCTGCCGATAAAGCCGCAGCCGCCAGTCACCAAAATCATGCTGTGTTTGCCCGTGTTCGCCTATGACGCGTTAGGGGTCATTCTAGTGGGCGGCGGCATCGGCAAGTTTTGGCGCGCGTCGCGGTGCTCATGCACCTAACGTCCTGTGGGAGCGGGCTTGCCCGCGATTGGCCGTGCGTTGCTAGGCGACGGTGATTGAGGCGCCACAATCGCGGGCAAGCCCGCTCCCACAGCGCATTTACCCCGAGTCGACAGAAAATAATCGATAGCAGTACAGCTTTGCTGCTTGAGTGACCGCGATACGGTTGTTTTCGCCATTATTGAGCAATAGTCGACATACGAAAAAATAGGCACGTAATGGCCGCCAAATGGACACTAATTGCGAAAAGCTGTTAAGAAGACGCACAGACGATCCGTCGCCACCGTCGCAGCGATAATCGCAGCCTATGCCCGTCTGGTTTCGCCTCGTTTATCGCTTTCTTTGGATCCTCGCCATGCCGTTTGCGTTGGCGCGACTGTGGTGGAAAGGGCGCTTGAACGAGGCTTACCGCGCGGACTGGCGCGAACGTTTGGCGCTCGCGCCGCCCACGGGACCGTTCGACGTCTGGATTCACGCCGTCTCGGTCGGCGAGGCGCGCGCCATGATGCCGCTCGCCAACGCGTTTCTCGCGGAGGACAAACGCCTGCTGATTACATGCACGACGCCCACCGGTCGCGCGACCATTGCGTCGTTGCTCGGCGAAAGAGCGCAGATTGCGTATCTACCGTTCGACGCGCCCGACGAGGTCGAACGGTTTTTGCGCGTGACGCGTCCCGCGCTGGGCCTACTCATCGAAACCGAACTCTGGCCCGGCGTGTGCGACGCTGCGCGGCGCGTTGGCATTCCACTTTGGCTCGTCAACGCGCGCCTCTCCGAGCGCTCCGCAGCGGGCTATGCCAAGGGCGGCCGCCTCACACGCGCGATGCTCGCCTGCCTTGCGGGCATCGCGACGCAAACGCAAGAGCACGCCGATCGCTTCAAGGCACTCGGCGCGACGAACGTTCACGTCACTGGCAACATGAAGTTCGATCTTGATGTGCCCGCCACGGCGCGCATAGCCGCAGACGAGCTTGCATCGCACTTAACCGAGGGCCGCCCGTTTTGGGTCGCAGGCTCCACGCGCGAAGGCGAAGAGGTCTTGCTTCTCGACGCACTGAAAACTCACGCGCTGCGGCAACAAGCGGTTGCCGTCCTCGTGCCGCGCCACCCCGAGCGTTGGGACGCAACGTTCGACGCTGCACGGGAACGCGGCTTTCGCGTCGCACGCCGCAGCGACGCCACGATTCCAGCCGACGCCGAAGTCATCATCGGCGACAGCATGGGCGAAATGCTCGCGTACTACGGCCACGCCAAGGCGGTCGTCATGGGCGGCACACTAGGCGGCACCGGCGGTCAAAACCTCATCGAGCCATGCGCGATGGGTGTCCCCGTCGTGCTCGGCCCCTCAGTGTTTAATTTTCAGCAGGCGGCGGACGAAGCCGTCGCCGCCGGCGCAGCGGTTCGTGTGGCACACGCGGATGGCGCGTTGGATGCGGTGTTGGCGTGGATGAACGATGCGGCGGCGCGTGATGTTGCCGGGGCCAACGCGAAAGCGTTTGTTGATGCGCATCGCGGGGCGACGGGGCGGACATTGGGGCTGCTGGAATTACCGCGCCGCGCAACGCTCGCCGTTCGTGGTGAGCTTGTCGAACCATGAACGCGTACAACCCGCAGGTTGCGGGTTCACCGCACCCAAATTGATACGAACCCACGTGGATTCGGTGCGAACGCTGGTGTCTCGAATGCCGTCATCCTCGCGCAGCGCCAATTTTCCGT
>JAKPSO010000310.1 GCA_029571495.1 Pseudomonadota bacterium | reverse complement strand
CGAGATTCGGGTTGTTCTCTTTGCTGATGTTGCCTGCTGCGTCGTACACGTAAGTGTTGGCGTTCACGGTGTCGGTGTAGGCGGTTAAACGCCCTGCTGCGTCGTAGGTCATGGCGACTGTGGTGCCGTTGCTGTTGGTGATGTTGCTTAAGCGCCCTGCAACGTCGTATCCATAGGTAGTGACGCGGCTGGCCCAGTCAGTCACGGTCGCCATCTGGTTGGCTGCGTTGTAGGTGTAGTTCACCTGCTTGCTATCGGGGTAGGTGATGCGCGTCAGATTGCCCGCTGCGTCGTACTGGTAGCCCATCGTCTTGCCGTGTGCGGTGGTGTAGCTGGTGACGCGATTTAGTGCGTCAAACACGCGTGTGATGGTGCCCACGCTGTCCGACACGGTGAGCGGGTTGCCGTTGGCGTCGTAGGTGTAAGTGATGGTGCCAGTGGCGTCGCTGCGCTGCGTCACGCGGCCTGCCGCGTCGTACGTGAAGGTTGCGACCTGGCCGCGAGCGTTAGTAATGGTCGCGAATTGGCCGCGCGGCGTGTACGTGCTGGAGACCACGCTGCCTTCCGGCGTGGTGATGCTGAGCATGCGGCCATGCGCGTCGAACGCAAAAGCAGTTGCGTTGCCGCGCTGGTCGGTCATGGTGACCAGATTGCCGTTCGCGTCGAACGTTTGGCTGGCGACGCCTGCAAGTGCGTCAGTGGTTGAAGCGAGTCGAGACAGCGCGTCGTAGGTGAAATTGGTTTGCCGTCCGAGCGGGTCGGTGCTGCGCGTGACGCGAGCCGCCGTATCGCGCGTGAGCGTCGTGGTGTTGGCGAGCCCGTCGGTGGAGGTGGCGAGTGCGTATGAATTGTCGAAAGTGAAGCTTGCGGTGTTGCCCGCGCCGTTGGTGATGGCGGTGACGATGCCCGCCGGGTCAATCGTTTTGGTGACCGCCCGGCCAAGGGCGTCGGTTATGGTGGTTTGGTCGCCGCGGGCGTTGTAGGCGAACGTGGTGGTGTTGCCGCGCGCGTCTGTGACGCCGGTGACGCGATCCTCGTTGTCGTACGTCATCGTTGTGATTTGCCCTAGCGCGTTGGTGATGCTGACGGGCTTGTCATTGGCGTTGTAGGCGTACGTCGTCGCGTTGCCGCGCGCGTCGGTGCGCGTGAGCAACCGGCCTCGTGCATCGTATGCGTTGGTGACGACGTGGCCGAGCGGGTTGGTAGTGGTGAGTACGCGACCCATGCCGTCGTAAGTGAACGTGGTAACGCCACCGGCTGCGTCCGTCACACTGATTACTTGACCGTTCGCGTTGTAGGCGAAGCCTGTCGTGTTGCCGGTGGCATCGGTCATCGTCGCCAGCTGCCCCGCTGCGTAGGTGCTGGTGATGGTTGCTCCGCTTGGCGGTGTCACTTGCGTAACTTGCCCGCTGGCGTTGTACGCGTAAGTCGTTGTTTGATCGAGCGCGTTTTTGCGCGTCAACAGGCGGTTGCTTGCGTCATAGGTGAACGTTGTCGTACTACCTGCCGCGTCGGTCATCGTAAGCATGTTGTCGTTGCTGTCGTACGTCATGGTGACCGTGCGGCCCGCTGCGTCAGTGACGGTCAACGGATTGTTGCGCGCATCGTATGTGGTCGTGGTGACCTTCCCGTTAGCGTCGGTTTGGGTGAGCACGTTGCCGTTGACGTCGTAGGTTTTTGCAACGACTGCCCCGGTGGCATCGGTGGCCTTTGTTTCGCGATATTGCGTGTCGAACTCGTAGGTTGCGCTCTTAGCGTTACGGTCAGTCACCACGGTTTTGAAACCTGCGGCGGACGCCGTGTAGGCGAGCCCTGTCGTCGGTGAAGCTATCACGCCGTCGTCCTGCCCAATCACGCGACCTTGTGCGTCGTAGGTGTTTGCGAAGAATTGCTCGCCAAGTTCATTGGTGCCAGTCAAGGCGCGATGATTGGCGTCGTAGGTGTATGTCACGGTTCCACCGGCGCCGTTTGTAGCGCTCACCAGATTACCGGCAGAGTCATACGCGAGTTGCGCCGATTGACCGCCCGGCGCTGTAACGCTTGCAATGCGGTTGCCCGCATTCCACGTGAAGCTGAGGGACCGACCAGATACCGGGTCGGTGACCGTCGTCAGCTTGCCAGCTGCGTAAGTGAAATTGAGCACAACGCCGCTGCGCGACGTTTGCTTTTGCAGCGCGCCGGTCGAGGAAAACTCGTGCTTGGTCAAAGCCGCATCGGTGAGCGTCCACGAGCCATCAACGTTTTCGACGAGCTTGTCATTCGCGTCAGCGCTTTGTGGATACCAGGTCACGCCCGCTTTTTGGTATCGCGTCACCCGGCCATTCGGCCATTGAACCGCAGCCGTCACGCTATCAACTCGATTGAGCGTCGCGCCGTAACGGTGCGTCCAACCAAATCCCGCCCCAGTGTCGGTCGACGGGCTGAGCGAGGTGTAGGAAATCGCAAAACCTAGCGGCATGCGGCCCTGCACGTTCAGGAGAGGCAGCGAAATTGAATGCGCACCAGACGCGACCACGATAGGGTCGCTCGCCGTCCGAGTACCACTCGCGAATGGATTGATCGAGGCTGCATTTTGCTCGGATGGCTGCGATGCGCTGCACTGCGCGTTTGTTCCACCGGCTATCCCGTCACAGGTCCAGCTCCACGGGCCGACTCCGATAAGGACCGTCGGATTCGGCGTACCCGTGCTGCAACGGTTTGCAGTAGGAGGAACCACGCTGACCGCGCCGTTGGCGGTTCCGCAGGTGCCGTTCACAGCTAGCGATTGCAACACACGCACTTCGATTGCGTTAGTTTCCAAGTTCGTGAAAGGTCCACCGGGACTGCCCGGATTTCCAAAATAGATGTTGCGAGGCCTTATCCAACCAAGTGGCAGCGTGGTAGTGCCGAGCGATACGCCGTCCTTGAAGTGTTCCGCGGTGTCGCCACGAAAACAGACTTCGAATTCATGAGTCGAACCGATGTCGGCGGGGTTGTTGTAGTCAAGATAAAGCGGGCCTGGTGTGCCGGTTGACGCTACGAGCGATGCGCCGTGCCGACCGTAGCGTGCGTAGACGGCCCAGTACGTCCCGCTGTCTTGTCCCGCGACTGACGGGGCGGGATTCTGGGTGGCCGTGCACAAAGAGCCGTGCGAAGCTCCGCTAGAGTAGTGCTGCCCTTTGCAGTAGACAGAAAAGTCCCCCGTCGGCGGAATCGGATTGGCTATCGTCTGCGCGAAGAGCGTGTCGCCGGTGACATTAAGCTGCGCCTTGCCTAGGGTTACCGCGATAGTGCCGGCAGTTCCGACACCAGTAGTCGCCCAGCGCGCTGGATCGAGTGAATTTCCAAGAAACTGCTCAGAAAACGGCGTAGCCGTCACAGGCACGCCACAGGATGACATCAACTGCGACGTAGGTGCCGCACAACTCACCGCCGTCCCACCATTGACACCAGAGCAAGACCACGCCCACGGGCCGGGGCCGGCGAGTGTGGCGGGGTTTGCGGTTCCGATGGCGCAGAGGTTTGCTGACGGTGCGGTCGCTACACGTACGCCGTTCGCGGTGCCGCAGACTCCATCAATCGCAGACACGGGCTCAAAGCGAAAAGTGCGCATATGAGGGAAATAGCCGTCGCGCTCGACGCGCAGCACGTTCTGCCCGGCCGCCAACGTAAAGACGCCCTGATCAAACCACTGCTGGCAGTTCTCAAACCAACAGCCCGTTGCGCCTTCAAGTGCGTTGGAGTTGACGAGCACCGTATTAATTTTCAGTCGCACTGGCCGCGAGATTTCAGCGGCGTATTCAGCAAACAAGCGGTATTGCCCTGCGCTCGCGTTGAACACGAATTCCGCTGCCTGCGCCTGATTTAGGCAGGGTGGCGCGTTCAGAAGAACGTTTGCTCCGTATATGCCGCCTTCGCACGCAGCAGCACCCACTGCTACGTTCTGGCCGTTCACGAAACTCGCAGCGGGGATCACAACGACGGCGGGCGAAACCGGAGTAACTATGCCCACTGCATCGCAGTTTGAATTGACGGCACCCGACGTCGCATCAACTCTAACCCATTCAAAATCAGCGGGTTGATACTGTGGCCCACCGGTGCCAATTCGCAAGACGAATGTCTTTCCGTCCGCCGATGATGGCAGCGTGATGGTGCGTGAATATGTGATGTTCGCCAAGGTCACGCCGCGCTCAATCGTGAGCTGAGTTCCTACAAGCGTCATTCGGTATTCCCGTATGGCCGCCTCGCTACCTCCACCGCCTCCCGATCCCGCTAAAAATTGGCCAGTACCGCCGATGTAGATACCACCCCAGAAATTTGACTCGCTTGCTGCCACGAAGTCGCCGGTATTGACCTCCATCAATTGCAGCCATGCGTCGCGATTGACTTCGAGCCCCCCCATGCGCGACTCAACCACAATGCCGCCGGTGCCTGCAAAGGTGAATTTGCCGCAGGTCGTTGCGGCCGTCTCTGAAGGGAAGTGAGCGGTGCCGTTGGCAACGGCCACGACACCGACGCTACCTTGCCAGTTGTATTTGGTCCACTTGCCCGCGTCTAGCACGGCACCGTTGAAGTCGTCGCTGAAGACGATAGCAGCATGCGCACTTCCGATTGCACACCAGATAAGCGCGATCGCTGCACATGCTCGTACTTTGGCGAGCGCACAAACCGCCGACATCACCGTTGTCAATACCGCTCCAAGATAGAAAGCAAACGCACTTGTGAGACGCCGATGCGTCGCGATCACGCGGATGTTCGCCGTTAGGTTTCGTTTCATGGTGACCCGTTTGTTTTTGTGGTTTATGTTTTGTCAAAAGCTTAGCAGATGGTTTGCGCGTGTGGCCCCGCGTCACCGGGTAGGTCCCCACTGCTTCGATGCGTAACGATTTCCGTGCTCGTATTCTTGCCGCCTCAAAAATGATGATGGCGTTCATGGTTTGATGGGCTCACCACGAACGTTTTATGCACGATGGGCACTGCGAATTGACGCCAATTCATTTGTAGCGATTGCAGAAACAAACTCCGTAGACGCAAACGCTGCTTACGGCAATGCTTGTGATGTGTCTGCGCCGCTTCTTCCTCCCAAACCTTTGTCGTCACGCGCAACGCTTCGGCAGGTGCTTGCACATAACATTCGCGCGCTGCGGGTGGCGCGAGGCTTGAGTCAGGAGGCGTTGGCGTTGCGCTGCGATCTTGATCGCACGTACGTGAGCGCGGT
>JAKPSO010000303.1 GCA_029571495.1 Pseudomonadota bacterium | reverse complement strand
GGGCAAACCCACATGATCGGTTTGCTCGGGTATTTGTCCTGGGCGAACACGCTACCGGGAAGGAGCGACGAGCCGGACGCGGCTGCGAGCGCTTGCAGAAATATGCGACGATCCATAAGGCCTCCTGTGTGGAAATTGTTGTACAGCCGCGATTATCGGTCGCTTTGCTGTCAATTCGTTGGCAGACAACGCGTCCCGCACGATTGCCGATGACGCGTAAGTGTCGCGGCGCGGCATTTCGCATAATGAGCATTCGTTCACATGACGCCGAGATAGGCGAGGATATCGATGGGATTACGCAGCAAGGTCGCAGAGATCGCAAAAACATTCAACGCAAAACGCCAAGCACGGCGCGAGCTACGCGGCCCAGCGGCGCTCAGTTACGCGATTGCGGATTCGGTCACCCAGCTCGACCCTCAAGCCTGGGGCCAAGCCACCGCGCAAGCGGGATTCTTTCTGTCGCGCGACTATTTGGCGGCGCTGGAGCGCGTGCTACCGCTGAATATTTCACCGCGCTATGCGTTGATCTCCGAAAACACCGACACCGGGTTGCGCGCCGTGGGAGCGGTGCACATGCAGCTTGCCGATATCAGCCTTTCGCAGGTCGGTCACGAGGACGAAACGCCAAGCAAGCGCCTCAAGCTGGCGACGCACGCGCTCGGCGAGGACGCTTCACAGCGCGTGTTGTGCGCAGGCAATTTGCTGACGTTTGGCCAGCACGGAATTGCGTTCGCGCCCAACGCGGATGTGCCCACCGTGTGGCATGGCGTCGCCGAAGTGTTGTATCGAGTGCGCAAGGCCGACCGGCTGCGCGGCAAGACACACTTCGTGATGATCAAAGATTTGCACGCGCCATTCGATGACAGCGCAGCGGCGCTGACGCAGCTCAGTTATCGTCTCGTCGAAACCGAGCCGAACATGGTGCTCGCACTTGATCCCGCATGGACGTCGTACGATGATTACTTGTCGAGCCTAGCCTCGAAGTACCGCGCCAACGTGCGCAACGGCATCCTCAAACCGTTTGAAGCCGCAGGGCTAAGTGTTGCGAAGTTAACTGACCTCAATCGGGTGCAGGATCGACTGTTTGCGTTGTACAAGTCGGTGCAGTCGAACGCAAGTTTCCGACCGTTTGAATTGCGACCGGACTACTTCGCTGCGTTAGAACACGTCGCGGGCGATCGATTCCGATGCAGCGTCGCGCGACGCGACGACGCGATTGTTGGGTTTCTCATCTCGGTTGCCGACGGCGACACCTGCATCGCGTATCACATCGGATTTGATCGTGACGAGGCCGCGAACGCGCCCATTTATCTGCGCCTACTCCATTGCGGGATCGAGGACGCCATCGCGCTGGGATGCAAGAACGTTTCTTTCGGCCGCACCGCGCTCGAACCGAAGGCCGCGCTCGGCGCGAAGCCGCAGCCATTCTCAGTCCTCGTTCGTCATCGGCAACCGGTGTTGAACAAGCTGATTAAGCGTGTACTTCTGAGCATTCACAACGACGACGCACCGGAACGCAACCCGTTCAAAAAATCCGGCTAGCAACGCGCGGGGCCGCTGGCGAAGAAAAAGTCTACTGGCGCTCTTTCAAAAGTCTGGCGAGCCCACATCTTCCCGAGATGACTGAAGCTGCCACGCCCAACCAGACCGCCGCGCTGCCCCGAGACAGCGACACGCGCTTCGCCGTGATTGAGTTCATGTGGCCTTTTGTGCGACCCTATTGGCCGCGTCTTGCGTGGGCGATGATTGGTTTGGCCGTTGCCGCGGGCGCTGTGCTCGCGATCGGCGAAGGCCTCAAACGTGTGATCGACCAAGGGTTCTCGGCGGGCAACACCGCGGAGCTCGACAAGATCTTATTCATCATGGTCGGCCTCGCCTTGGCGCAGGGCATCGGCGTTTACGTGCGCTACTCGAACATTTCGTGGGTGAACAACCGCGTCGTCAACGACATCCGGCAACGCATTTACGCGCACCTGCTCACGCTTTCCCCAGCCTTCTTCGAGCAGCAACGCGTCGGTGATGTGCTGTCGCGGCTGTCGAACGACACGCAGGTGCTGGAGGGCGTAGTGACGAACGCGTTCTCGTTCGCGTTACGAAACGCAGTCATGCTGCTCGGCGGGCTGGTCATGCTCGCGATCACGTCGCCGAAATTGTTGGTTTACGTGCTCGTGGGCGTTCCCGTCGTGATCTTGCCCGTCGTGCTTCTAGGTCGCAAAGTGCGCAAACTTGCGAAGCTCAGCCAAGATCGCTTGGCCGACGCGATGGCGCGCGGCGACGAAACGATTCACGCCGTGCGCACTGTGCAAGCGTACGCACGCGAAGGGTACGAGAGCCGTCGCTTCTCCGAGCGCATTAATGCGCTGTTTTCTAATGCCGCCGAACGGGAACGCACGAGCGCGACGCTCGCCGCTGTGGTCATCGTCCTCGCGTTTTGCTGCGTCTCGGTGATTCTCTGGATCGGCGGTCACGAAGTGCTCGCTGGACGCATGACGGCTGGCCAACTCTCCGCGTTTATCTTCTACGCGGTGATGGTGGCGACAGCCGTGGGCGCAATTTCCGAAGTGTTCGGACAACTCAAGCGCGCCACCGGCGCGAGCGAACGCATCCGCGAATTGCTTGCCACTCCGACGGAGATCGCGGCACCGTCGAAGCCGACCGCGCTGCCCACGGGCGCGGGCGCTCGCGGAGAAATTGCCTTCAAGAACGTAACGTTTAGCTATCCGACGCGCCCACAATCCGAAGCGCTCATCGATTTTTCGCTGGCGGTGAAACCCGGCGAAGTCGTCGCCCTCGTCGGGCCCAGTGGCGCGGGCAAGAGCACTGTTTTTCAGTTGTTGCTCCGCTTCTACGACCCGAAGGCTGGGAGCATTTCTGTCGATGGCGTCGATCTGCGCACGGCGAATCTGACCGATTTGCGCGAGCGTTTCGCTTTAGTGTCGCAAGACCCCGTCATTTTTTCCGGTAGCGTTGCCGAGAACGTGCGTTACGGCAGACTTGATGCAAGCGACGCCGACGTGCGCGCTGCGTGCGACGCCGCGCACGTAACTGAATTTGCGCTCGCGCTGCCAAACGGCCTCGACACCGAGCTCGGCGAGCGCGGCGTTCGCCTCTCTGGGGGGCAACGCCAACGCGTCGCCATCGCCCGCGCGATCCTCGCCGACCGACCCGTGTTGTTACTCGACGAAGCCACCAGCGCGCTCGATTCCGAAAGTGAAGTGCTCGTCACCGACGCCATCGAGCGCCTCGCCCGCAAACACACAACGCTGATCATTGCGCACCGCCTCTCAACCGTGCAAAGCGCGGATCGCATAGTCGTCATAGACAACGGTCGCGTGCTCGCGGAAGGCACGCACGCGGAACTCATGCAAAGCTCACCGCTGTACAGCCGGTTGGCGGCTTTGCAGTTGCAGGGGTAGCGACCCAGCGCCCTACGAAGGGTATGAAAAACGGCGAGGCGACGACCATTTGCAATGGCTAAGTCATCGCTCTCGCGGCGCGCGAAAAAAGGGGAAGCAGCGGGTATCTCGCAATGAATCCGCTCCGCATCCACGCCCCAACCGACGCCCAAAGGCGCCACCGTTCCATCGCGTCTATTCGCCCCAGAACGACGACATGCCGGTGCCGTGGAGGAATTTCGCAATAGTCGCGCGCCGCCCCCCGCATTAACGACAGCGTGGGCAACACCTCGCTCACGGTCAGCACTTCCGGCAAGTGCTGCGGTGTTTTCGGGCGACCGATTTCCATGAGCTACGGCAGTTCAACGCCCAGCACTTCACGATACAAAAATAAGAGCGCCGATAACGCCTGTCGGTGCGTGGATGCCGCCACGTTGCGCTCACTTGCCAAATGAGTCAGGAATGCCTCAACCTCAACCCGCCCCATCGTTTCGGGATGCCGCAACCCATGAAACCGAATGAAAAACCGAATCCAATGAACGTAACTTTCTCGGTCGAGAGCGCAAAGTGGTGAAAGCGAATCCGCTCGCGAACTTGCGTCAGCAAGCGAGGCTTTGCCGGTGTTTCACGCTCGTCGGTTAAGCTGTTCATAAACACAGCACATCAATTTATGCGCCGAAATCAAACGCGGATAGACTAGGGGCATGCAAATCGCAAAACGCACGATTAGAAAGTTAAGCGTCCACGTGTTCGTTAAAACACGTTATGCATCCGAGTCTCGTCGATGACCACAGACCTCAAGCCCCACACCCTTCTCAAGGACATTGCAGATCAAATTTCCACGGGCTGGAAGAGCGTAAGCAAAATTCAGGGACTTTCGCATTTCCTCAGCGGAGAAAATGACTTCTACCATGAGGAACACGATTTGGCTGAACTTGAATTCAAGTCCCAGCTTGAACGCCTCTACATCTCAATTTGCACCCTGATAGAGGCGATTGAATTGCCAGCTCTTTTGGCGCAGTTTCAAAACGACTACAAGTCGATTCCTGACAAGAAGCTGGCGGAATTGGATTTAATTCCTTACATCGGGGAACTGCATAGCGATACGCTAGGGTTCTTTTGGAAATATCACGCCACACTTTCCGCATTGATGGGGGAAGACACAAAGCAACAGCTCGAAGACGAGCGCCGGAAGCAGTTTGAGGGAATATTGATTAATACTCCTAAGATCGTAAAAGATCGTGACATCGAACCGTCAAACGAAGCTGAAGTCCGCAAGTGTGTCTACGACCTTCTGATTCATGTCTTTCCCGATACGGTTCGAGAGGCGTCAATCATCCAAGGTACGAAGACCTATAGGCCAGACATCGGTATCAAGTCGCTGAAAACTGCGGCCGAGTACAAATTTGCGGACTCTGCCGAGGAGGTAAAAAAAGCGATTGGGGGGCTCTACGAGGACATGCGAGGCTACGCAGGCAGCGAAGACTGGAAGTATTTCTTGGCTGTCGTATATATGACAGATGCCTTTTTTACCCAGCAACAGATCATGGCTGAATTCAAACATACTAAGGCCGATGACAACTGGAAGCCCATCTTGGTCATAGGCAAAGGGGCTCGCAAGAAGAAGGAGCCAGATGCGTAACTCTATGGTCCACCGAACGCTGCGCGACAAAGCCGCGCCAGCCGGTTAATTCAGCCGGTCGGAGTATGCAATCCACGATCCTCGGTGCGCCTAGAGCGGGTCAAAGTCACGATGAGCGCGCAGCGATGTCGCGCCAGACTTAACGCATCGCACTGAAGTGATCGAGCAATCGTGTTGCGTCCGGAAATTCTGTGTGTCCTCCAATCGCAGCGCCCTTGTAAAACACGCGCCACCGAAACGTGGTAAGTTTCGCTTCCAAGATGCGTATGTAGATGGCGGCAACGCATTTTGAGGAGTGTCGTATCCATGTCCTTAGCGATTTTGGCCCTTGACTCCGGTGGACAACCGAAAGGTTGGATGACGCCAGACGATGCCGTGTCTCAGTACGCTCGCGGCGCGGTAGTGTGGTCGCTCGGCCACGTCATCTTCACGTACCGCGGCGGCATTCAGCGATGCAGCGGCGAACGCAGCGTGATCGAGGTAGCTTCCATCATCGCTTGCGAAGGCGAACACCGCCACAGCACATGGAGTCCTGTCTCCGCGCTTCCAGGGCGCGACAATCGATTGCTGTTCTCGCGCGACCGACACCTGTGCGCGTACTGCGGTGAAGAATTCCCCGAATCCGAGCTCACGCGCGACCACATCATTCCGCGCTCGCAAAACGGCAAAGACACGTGGGAAAACTGCGTCACTGCATGCCGCGATTGCAACCTCGACAAAGCTGGGCGCACGCCCGAGCAAGCGGGCATTCGTTTGTTGTACGTGCCGTATCGCCCAGTAAAAAGCGAAAAGCTCATCCTCGCCAATCGGCACATCCTCGCCGATCAGATGGAATACCTGCAAGCGCTCGCGAAGACGCACAAGAAGATGATGCGCGCGGCGTAGGCTGCGCGGGTCCTTGCGAGGGTCTTGTGGGAGCGGGCTTGCCCGCGATTACTCATTCTGCCGTGGCAATCGCGGGCAAGCCCGCTCCCACTTGAACCGCACGACCGTGTGACCGCCCCGGCATAATCGCCGCATGCAACATCTCTCGTTCGCGGCGGCCATTGCGGCGCTGATCAACGCCACCGTTTGGGGGCTGTCTTGGATTCCACTGAAGTTCTTCGAAGCGCACGGTGTGCCTTCGCTGTGGGCGACATGGTTTATCTTCGCTTCGTGTGCGATCACGGTGGTGATCGCCAAGCCGCGTGCGCCGAAAATTCTTTGGCAACACCGACGCGCGCTGTTTTGGCTCGTGGTGGCGTCCGGTCTCACGAATGCTTGTTTCAACACGGCGCTGGCGACGGGCGACGTCGTGCGCGCGGTGTTGTTGTTTTATTTGATGCCGATGTGGGTGGTGCTTCTCGCGCGCTGGTTGCTGGCGGAGCGGATCACTGTCTCGGCCCTCGTTCGCACCGCGCTCGCGCTGATCGGCGCAGCGCTGGTGTTGGGCGACGGCAAAGTGCAATTGCCGATCCCGAATTCGCTCTCGGACGTACTGGCGGTCGTGGGTGGTTTTTGCTTTGGGCTCAACAACGTGGTTTTGCGCAAGCATTCCGACACGCCGGAAGAGGCGCGCGCGTTGGGTATGTTCATCGGCGCTGTCATCATCGCGCCGGTGGTGCTCGTCGCGCTCGCGCTCACAGGCAAGGCGGTTGCATTGCACGCGGAGCCTGTCGCGTGGTTGGGCATCGCGGGCTTCACGCTGGCGGTGTTGATCGGCAATTTGGCCTTGCAATACGGTGCAGCGCGCTTGCCGGCGAACGTGTTGTCGGTGCTGATGCTCGCGGAGATTTTGGTCGCGACATTGAGTTCGTGGCTCGGCGGCGCGGCGACGATTACGCAATCGACGCTCATCGGCGGCGCATTGATCGTCAGTGCGAGTTTGCTGGCGGTGTTTTCGCGCGAATCGGAAGCGACTCACTAACGCGTCATTCCCGCGAAGGCGGGAATCCAGACCGACGACCACTGCGCTCATCATCGACGCATCGCGTAAAGTTACGCGCTGGATTCCCGCCTTCGCGGGAATGACGACGGTACCTATGATTCCAAATCTCCCCCTCGAAGAACTCGCACGGCGTTACAACAACGGTGCCGATGTGCCCGATTGGATGGACACGTTGCTGCCGCGCTGGCAAGCCGAGAGCGAGCGCGTTCGCGCCGATGCGGCGGGCGCGCGCGATGTTGCGTACGGCGCGCTGCCGCGCAACACGTTTGACGTTTTCACGCCAAAGGGTGCCGCCCCCGAAGGCGGCTGGCCAACGCTCGTGTTCGTCCACGGCGGCTATTGGCAGCGCTTATCGAAAGACGACTGGAGCGTGATCGCCGCGCCGTTTGTGGCGAACGGCTTGGCGGCGGTGATAGTGGGTTACACGCTCTGTCCGCAAACGACCATTCGCGGCATCGCGGGTGAAATCGAAGCGGCAATCGCACACGTCTGGCACAACGCCGACGCGCTCGCGATCAATCGTGATCGTCTCGCGCTTGCCGGACATTCGGCAGGCGGACATCTCACCGCGTGGTGCTTAACCGTCGACTGGACTGAGCACGGTTTACCCGCCACACCGTTCGTTTCTGCGACGTCGCTAAGCGGCCTGTTCGACCTTGAACCATTGGTGCCGATTTACTTGAACGATGCGCTCAAACTCACGAACGAAGAAGCGCTCGAGATGAGCCCGGCGTACCGCAAGCGGCGCGTGCACTGCGATTTCACAGCCGCCGTGGGCGGCGCGGAGCTGCCTGAATTCCTGCGGCAAAACCAACTCCTAGGTGCGCACTGGGCAAACGTGCGCGAATGGGTCCTGCCCAATCTCAACCACTTCACGATCGTCGATCAACTGACGCGCGATGACACCGCGCCTTTCGCCAGCGTAGCGCTAGCGTTGCACAGCTGAGGCCCCGGCAAAGAAATCACCTATCCCACTTCATCAGCCGGTCAGACAGCTTTTTGCCCGTAACGACTGCCCAGTGGTTGTTGCGTAACGAAAAAGTTACTAGTCGACAAAATGAAAAAAGACGCGCAAAGTGAGGCGCAGTTGTCGTTCAAGCATAAAAGCTGTTGCGACTAACTCTCTTCCGGGGAGCCTGCGGCCGCGCGACTTGCCTTGATCGCCGAAATGCGGGCCTGCCGCACGTCATCGGCGATGCGGGCGGATTTTCCTTCCGCTGCGAGCTTCGCGGCAATGGCCCCTGCATCCACTGAACGCATCGCCGCGAGCGCCGCGAGCGCCGCGTCACGCGGAGGAAACGGCCCCGCCATGCCGGGGCGCGAACACTTGTCCGCCTCACAGGCATCGAGCATCTGCGCGAAGCGTTCCGGGCGACGAATCGCATCCAACGTCATGAGCAAATCGTGCAC
>JAKPSO010000210.1 GCA_029571495.1 Pseudomonadota bacterium | reverse complement strand
GATGATGGTCACCGTGCCTCGCTTTATCGCGGGCGCAGACATGGAGCCCGAATTCGCGCCACTCCTCGACTGGACGGCGCTGGTGTTGGTGTTACCTGTGATCTTCTGGAGTGCACGCCCGTTTTATCGCGGCGCAATGCGTGAACTGAAGCTGCGTCGCCTTGGTATGGATTCGGCCATTGTGCTGGGCATTGTTACCGCCTTCGCGGGCTCGATGTGGCATTTGCTGGCAGGCACGGGGGTACTGTATTTCGACTCCGTTGCGATGTTCGTGGCGTTGTTGTTGGGCGTTCGTTGGCTCGAATGGGAGCAGCGCGAACGTAACTACGAAGTCATTCAAGGCACGCACGCGCGGGAAGACGACGCAGTAGCGACGCGCGTCACGTGGGAAGGCGACGTCGAGCGCGCGGAACAGGTGAAGGTTTCGCAGGTAGCGATAGGCGACCGATTGTGGGTGCGCACCGGCGAGGCCATTCCCGTCGACGGCGCGCTTGAGAGCGACGTGGCGCTCTGCGATGAGTCCTTGCTGACGGGTGAATCTGCGGCGGTGCGACACATCCGCGGCGATGCGCTTGTCGCCGGCGCGATCAATAGCGGCACGATGTTTACGATGCGCGCGACGGCGACGGCTGAATCCAGCACTGCTCGCCGGCTTACGATGCTTGCCGATGATGCGGTGAAGCCCGGTGCGCTGGCGCTCGCCGACGTCGTCGCGCGCTACTTCATGCCTGCGATGTTGCTGGTGTCTGGCGCGATGTTTTTCGCGATGTTGGGCTTGGGCGTGAACGTCGCAGCTGAGCGCGCTATTGCGGTGCTCATTATCAGCTGCCCGTGCGCACTGGCGCTTGCAGCGCCGGCGGCCTATGCACGGGCGTTTGCGGGCCTTCTGAATCGTGGTTTGGTGTTGCGCCGCGCGGCAGCGCTGGAGCGTTTGGCAAAGGCCAATGCCTTTTTGCTCGACAAGACGGGCACATTGTCCATGCCTAGCGTGCTGTCGGTTGACGTGCATCGCGCTGGCGTGTCGCAGCGCGATGCGTTGTCGATCGTGGCGGCGCTCGAAAGCGCGGCCAATCATCCGCTCGCTGCAGCACTGCGCGACGGCCTTCCAGCGGGCGGTTCAACGCGTGACGCGCGCGATTTGCAATGGACACCCGGTGCGGGCGTGTCCGGCACGGTGGATGGCACGGCGTATCGCTTTGGCCGCAAGGATTTTGTCGGTGCAGTGGCTGATGGTGCTGGCGCCGCTCAGGACGATGCGTTGTTGTGGCTCGCTGATGATCGAGGGGTGATCTGCACGTTACAAATGGGCGAAACACCACGTGCGGACGCGCAAGTGCTCGTAGACGCGCTCAAGCGTAGCGGGTCGGTTGAAATTTTGAGTGGCGACAATCCAACCAAAGCGGCTCATATGGCGGAGCAGTTACATATCGCTTTCAGCCTCGGCGGACACACTCCGGAGCAGAAAGCGCTTCACGTGCAGCAACTGCAGCGTGAAGGTCGCGTGAC
>JAKPSO010000258.1 GCA_029571495.1 Pseudomonadota bacterium | reverse complement strand
AAAATAATGTAGTCTTGCTACAAATGACTACAAAACAACAGTCTTTTCAAAGTCATTTTTCATAGCAAATGCAGCGGCATTGCGGCGACCGCCATGGGTGATCATAAAACTGCACTATTCTTTTATTTAAACTACATTCTGTAAAACGTGGACCGTAGGCGGTGCCGCGGCAGCGCACAACTCGCAGAGTCGACCCACGGGCCAGATCGTCCAATCACTGGGCCCGGAGATCTGCACGATTTCGTAGCTCTCTCGCCGGATACGTCCAAACCTACGCCTTGGGCAATTTGAAATGTCAGCGGTTATTTTCTCGACACCATCGCCGGCGGCTCTGCACGTACGCGTGGAGCACGCTTACATGTGTGCCGATGCATTTCTCAGGTCGGCGGCATGGCGCGCTTCACTGACCCGAATCTTGGAGTGCGTCAGGAGTCGACTTCATTCGGCGGGCGGCAATGCCGCGCCGTTGCTGCAGCCGTGGCGCGAGTACGGGCAGCAAAGTGGCGATGCACGGAGCGGGCAGTCGCCGGTCTGTTGCCCCACACACGCTGCGTCGGATTGTGCTCATCCGTCCGGTACGTCAGACGCGACGACCGCGGCTCCCAGAGCGATGTGAAGTGACGCAAATTTTGAAAGGTGACGTATGCGAATAGCTTGCGCTGTAATGACCGCTGTCCTCTCGGTATGGCTGCACGCCGAACCGTTGCTAACTAACGTCGCAAACCGTCAGACGCTCTCGCTTGCGGGAACCTGGAGCTACATCATCGACCCGTACGAAACGGGCTATTTCAACTACCGCAGAGAGCCCTACGACCAACAGAAAGAGCCGTCGACGTCCGCGTATTTCATGAACCATCACCCACGTGATAAAGCGGAGTTGGTGGAGTATGACTTCGAGAAATCGCCGACGATGGCCATTCCCGGCGATTGGAATTCTCAGAAGGAGAACCTTAGTTTTTACGAGGGAACCGTATGGTTCAGGCGCTCATTCGATTACGCGAAACGGGCACCTGACCGTCGCGTGTTTGTTCACTTTGGTGCGGTCAACACCCGCGCCGAGGTTTACCTCAATGGCGTGAAACTTGGCGTGCATGAGGGCGGATTCACGCCGTTCAATTTTGAGGTGACATCTCTGCTTCGTCCGGCGAATAATTTTCTGGTGGTGAAAGTCGATAACACTCGCCGCGCGGATGCCGTGCCCACGACGAGCACCGATTGGTGGAACTATGGCGGCATCACGAGAGAGGTAACCCTTATTGAAGAACCATCGACCTACATCCGCGACTATCTAGTTCAACTGAAAAAAGGTTCGCTCAACACGATCGCAGGCTTCATACAGCTTGATGGTACGCGTGGCGAGGAAGATGTTGTCGTAGAAATACCGGCATTAGCAATCAAGCACACAGCACGGGCGTCATCCGGCAAAGCGACGTTTGAATTTACTCACGAAAAAATTGAGCATTGGTCGCCGGAACGGCCAAGGCTCTATGAAGTGTTTGTAACGACACAGCATCAACGTTTGCGCGATGAAATCGGGTTCCGCAGCATTAGCGTTGATGGCCCCAATATTGTTCTG
Source organism: Pseudomonadota bacterium (assembly GCA_029571495.1). GTDB lineage: Bacteria > Pseudomonadota > Gammaproteobacteria > Burkholderiales > Casimicrobiaceae > Casimicrobium. Next base: position 2,723 of record JAKPSO010000258.1, on the reverse strand, counting down.
AATGGGAAATCGATTTTTCTTCGCGGCATTAGTATTCATGACGAAAATGCACAGCGTGGTGCGCGCGCTTTTAGCGAAGCCGATGCGCTCGTTTCTCTGACGTGGGCCAAAGAGCTTGGCTGCAACTACGTGCGGCTCGCGCACTACCCGCACAACGAAAATATTATCCGCATGGCCGACAAAATGGGTCTGTTGGTCTGGGAAGAAATTCCGGTTTACTGGACCGTGGATTTTTTAAGTGCGGCGGCGCTGGCGAGCGCAAAAGCGCAACTCGCTGAGGCGATGACACGCGACCGCAACCGCGCCTCCATCATCATCTGGTCCGTCGCCAATGAGACGCCCCCGTCTGAGGCGCGCCATGAATTCCTGCGGCAACTCATTCGACAAGTGCGAAGCTTTGATTCAACGCGTCTCGTGAGCGCGGCGCTGGAGCGCCGCGACGCACCGGGCGACCCAACGACGCAGTTGCTCGATGACCGTATCGGCGACGAATTGGATGTTGTCGCGTTCAATCAGTACATCGGCTGGTACGGCGGCAAACCGGAGGACGCACCAAAAGTGAAGTGGGTTATTCGATTCAACAAACCGGTCATCGTTTCTGAGTTTGGCGCTGATGCGCTGCAAGGCTTGCATGGCTCACGTGACGAGCGGTGGACAGAGGAATATCAGGAGCATCTCTACGAACAAACGATACTCATGCTCGGAAACATTCCGAATTTGCGCGGCGTCAGTCCTTGGATACTCGCGGACTTTCGCTCTCCACGACGCGTTCTGCCGGGCATACAGGACGGCTGGAATCGTAAGGGGCTAATTTCTAATCGCGGAATAAAGAAGAAGGCGTTTTTCACGCTCAAGCGGTATTACGAGGAAAAGGCGCGACTTAGTCAATAGCGCTTGTGACAGTGATTGTGAATACGAGCAGGACGTCTCTGGGGATCCGAGTGTGCCCGCAGCGTCGGAATGGGTCGGTTAGAGAATTAGACAGGGGCGTCGAAATGAGCTATTTCCATTTGTTTTCTCAACACGATCATGTCGGACGCTGCGCGGCACCCGGCATGTCGATCGAACTTGTCCGCGGTCTTTCTCGTGCGTCAACGAAGGCGTTCGTCCGTCAGTTCGCGCCGAGCGCGCTGGTCGCGCTGGCCTCGCTTTTAGGATTGGATCGCGCCGTGGCGGCGGCCGAACTGCGCGTCGCCGCTGTGTTTGGCGAGCATATGGTGGTGCAGCGCGACGTGGCGCTACCGGTGTGGGGATGGGCCACGCCGGGCGAGTCGGTGCGTGTCAGTTTTCGTGGTCGCAGCGCAGCGACGATGGTGTCGGCGGATGGTCGCTGGCAGGTGAATCTGCCTGCGATGGCGGCGGGCGGCCCAGATTCGCTGGTGATTTCGGGCTCGACAACGATCACGCTCAACGATGTGCTGGTGGGGGATGTGTGGCTTTGCTCGGGGCAGTCGAATATGGAGTGGACCGTGGCGCAATCGCAACACGCTTCGCGCGAGATCGCCGCTGCGAATCAGAGCAACATTCGTCACCTAAAGCTGAACCACCGCGCCAGTTTTCGGCCGCAAGAAGATATTGACGCAACGGGTTGGCGGGTGGCAACGCCTGTGCAGGTCGGTGAATTCAGTGCGGTCGCGTATTTCTTCGCTCGCGACGTGCAGACAGCCACGGGCGTACCGATCGGGCTGGTCAACGCGTCGTGGGGCGGTACGCACATTGAAACATGGATGAGTCCGACGCAGGCGTTGCAGGATGCGTCGCTAGAGGCGTGGGTACGCACGCTGCCAGCAGACGTTACGGCCCACCTAGCGGCGAAGCGAGCGCGCATGCAGGCGGTGGTAGATCGCTGGCAGGGGCCGCAACCTGCTAATGCGACGACTGAAACGTGGCCTGGCAGTACCGTTGACGACTCGCGCTGGCCGCAACTAACGGTGCCGCAGTATTGGGAATCACAGGGGTTGCCCGGATTTGATGGTTACGTGTGGTTTCGGCGCACGATTCACCTGAGCGCCGAGCAGGCGAGGTCGACCGCGACGCTGCAGTTAGGCATGATCGATGATTGTGACGAAACATGGGTCAACGGCCAACGGGTGGGCGGGCTCTGCGGTTGGGACACACCGCGTCGCTATGAACTGCCGGCCGGGATGCTGCGCGCGGGGGCCAATACGATTGCTGTGCGGGTTACCGACACCGGCGGCGGCGGCGGGTTTCATGGTGATCCAGCGAATGTATTTCTGTCAACGGCGACGCAGCGCCTCTCATTAGCGGGCCCGTGGCGGGCTCGCGTGGAGGCGCCGTTAGCAGTCGATCCCAAGCAAATCGCGGTGCACGCCAACGATTTGCCGACGCTGGCCTTCAACGGCATGATTCATCCGTTGCTGGCGTTCCCGGTGCGGGGCGTGCTGTGGTACCAAGGCGAATCCAACGTGCCGCGCGCCGCGGCCTATGCGGCGGCATTTGAGGGGTTGATCCGCGATTGGCGGCGGCTTTGGAAGCAACCCGAGCTGCCGTTTTATTTCGTGCAATTGGCCGCGTTTTTGCCGTTGTCGAAAAACGACATTCAAGCGAGCGCGTGGGCCGAGCTACGCGACGCGCAGGCGCAGGCACTGACGATACTGCACACCGGCATGGCCACCGCGATTGATATTGGCGACGCCAACGACATTCATCCGCGCAACAAGCAGGAAGTCGGGCGGCGACTGGCGTTGCTCGCACTCGCCGAC
>JAKPSO010000240.1 GCA_029571495.1 Pseudomonadota bacterium | reverse complement strand
CCGTCGTGCCGCTCGATGCGTGCACGCGCATTACCTGTGAACGCGGTACCGCAAACAGGCCGAAGGGATAGTTCTCGCGCAGGTCACCCTTCGCCATGAACGGAAACTTCGAGAGGTCGGAGAGTTGCTTGAGATCGTCCGGATGCACGCCCTTGGCATCAAACGTCTTCTTGTAATGCGGCACGTTGTTGTACGCGTGCGCCAAGCTCCATTTCAGGCGCTTGAGTTGCAGTGCGCGCAGTTCGTCTTGCGAGGCTGATTCAATGGCGTGGAGTGGGGTGGGGTTCTTGGTTGGCATTTTTAGACTCGGGAGCGTTGATCAACAGAGTTTCCCTCCCCTTCAAGGGGAGGGGCAGGGTGGGGATGGTTTTCTTATGCATTGCAGCGACAACCATCCCCCTCCTAACCTCCCCCTTGAAGGGGGAGAGACGGCGCGTGCGAGGGCAACACTTCGCCCGCTATCCGCGCGCTCTTGCCGCGGAACAGGGCGATAACTTCGTCGTTTTGATTGCAGAGTTTGATGTCGTAAACGCCAGAGCGACCGCGCTGCACTTGCTCGACGCCGGTCGCGCTCAACACATCGCCCAATTTTGCGGGCGCGAGAATTTCAATTGAGAAACCGCCGGCAACCGTGTTTAAGTTGTAGCTGTTGCAGGCGTACGCGAACGCGGTGTCGCACAAGAGTGCCATGTAGCCGCCGTGGCAAATATTGTGGCCGTTGACCATGTCTTGCCGCACGGTCATCGTGACCGTTGCGCGGCCATGCGACACGTGCGTGACTTGCATACCCGCGGCAATCGCTGCGTGGTCGCGCGAGTACATCGCCTCCGCGACGGCACGCGGGTCGGGGCCTGATTTAGATAAAGAGTCCATCGCTCCACACCTTTCGTTGCAACAACAGCGACTGCCGATAGCGGTCGTCGCCGGTGTGTGATTGCAGGTTGATGAGAATCGCGTTGATGAGTGTCATGCCGATGCGGTCAGCCGTTGCCAGTGGCCCCTCGGGATGTCCCAAACCCAGCTTCATCGCGGTGTCGACGCCAACAGCGTCCGCCACGCCTTGCAGCACCGCGTCGGCGCCTTCGTTGGCAAGCATCGCGATGGTACGCGCCACAATCAGGCCGGGCACGTCCCCGACGATAGAAACTTCAAACCCTACCGCGCGGAAGAGCCCAACGGCGTCGCTGAGCGCCGCTGCTGTCGTCTCTTCACCTTTGGCGAGCACCACGCGTTTGCTCGTCGCGAAGTCGCGCGACAGGTCAAGCATCACCACGTTCGGCAATTCGTCTTCAAACGAGGTTTGCGTCGCGGTGCGGCCGTCGGTGAGGCACACGGTCGCATTGCCGACGCGCAGCATGCCCGCGCCAAACGGGTCTTCTTCTTTGCGCGACTGTACTTTGATGCCCGCGGCCTTGATGCGGTCGATCAACGGCTCCATCGCTTCGGACTCGGTGAGGTATTGAATCGCGGAAGGCTTCGGACCTTCGGGCGAGGCGGGCGCAGCGGGCACACCTTCCGGGTACTTGTAAAAACCACGTCCCGATTTACGACCGAACAGACCGCCGGACACCATCTCTTCCTGCGTCAAGCTTGGGCGATAGCGGCTGTCTTGGTAATACGCGTTCCACACGCTCTTCGTTACCATCAGGTTCACGTCGAGACCAATGAGGTCGAGCAATTCGAACGCGCCAAGTTTGAAGCCACCGGCTTCCCGCAGCGCCAGGTCGATGGTCGCTACGTCCGCCGCACCGCACTCCAGCGCGCGAAAAGCTTCGCCGTAATACGGTCGCGCGACGCGGTTCGCGATGAAGCCCGGCGTGCTCTTGCAACGCACCGGCGTCTTCTTCCACTCGACGGACGCAGCCTCAACGCGCGCTGCGGCTTCCGGCGCAGTGAGATGACCGCTCACGACCTCGACCAGCGGCATTAGCGGCGCGGGGTTGAAGAAGTGCATGCCAACCACGTTCTGCGGACGCGCAAGACCATTGGCGATTGCCGTGATCGAGATCGACGACGTGTTGGTGCCGAGAATCGTCGTTTCGGCGCAGATGCCTTCGAGCGACTTAAACAACGCTTGCTTTGCGGCCAAGTCTTCGACAATCGCCTCAACGATCAGATCGCAATCGTGAAAATCCCCCAGATCAACGGCAGCGTGCAGACGTGCAAGCGTCGCGGCGACGGCCTCGGCGGTCTGCCGGCCCTTGCTCACAAGGGCGTTCAACGTGTCGCCGGTGCGCGTGATTGCGGTCGCGGCGGCGCCGTCGCGCGCGTCAAAAAGTTTGACGGTGCAACCCGCCTGCGCGGCAACTTGCGCGATGCCCGCGCCCATTGTGCCAGCGCCGATAACGCCAACGGTTTTGAAAGTAAGTGTCATGGTGTGTTTATGGTGCGGAGGGGGTCGAAAACGAGGCGATTTTGGGATTTGACCGATGCTATCGCAAGCCCAAAACAAAACCGTCCAGTTGGTCGGGAAATCCCAGATTCTGTCCACGCTGCGGCGTTCGCGCGCGGGAGCGAGGGTTCCGGTTGTGATCCTTAATCTATGTCAAGTCTTATATAAGACTCAGCTTCATGTAAGGCATTCAATGGCACAATCCCCGCATCAGGAACATTGTGTTTCGCAAGGGGAAATCAGCATGGGCGACAGTGGCAAAGTGTTTGCGGCATACCAGGCGCACTACAACCGATCGATCAACGACCGTGAAGCGTTTTGGGCGGAAGAGGCCAAGACCATCGAGTGGAAGACCGAGCCCACGCAGATGTGTGATTTCTCGAAACCACCGTTCGCAAAGTGGTTCGTTGGCGGCACAACGAATCTGTGCCACAACGCCGTGGATCGTCACACAGCCACGCGTGGTGACCAAACCGCGCTGCACTTTATCTCGACAGAGACGGACGTCGAAACCAAGTATTCGTACAAGCAGCTTTACGCCGAGGTTAACCGTTGCGCCGCGATGCTGCAAAGCATGGGAGTCGGCAAGGGCGATCGCGTTTTGATTTACATGCCGATGATTCCCGAAGCAGTCTTCGCGATGCTTGCAACGGTACGCGTCGGCGCGATTCACTCGGTCGTGTTCGGCGGGTTCGCTTCAGCGTCGCTCGCGACCCGCATTGAAGATGCGAAACCGAAAGTCATCGTTTCGTCCGACGCCGGTATGCGCATGGGCAAAGTCGTGCCGTACAAGCCGCTGCTCGACGCGGCGATTGATCTCTCCGCTCACAAGCCGGACAAAGTGTTGTTGTTCGATCGTGGCCTGGAGCCGATGAAAACGACGCCGGGTCGCGATGTGGATTGGGCGAGTTTCCGCGCTTCGCACATGATGAAAACCGTGCCCTGCGAATGGGTCGAGTCGTCGCATCCGAGCTACATCCTCTACACCAGTGGCACGACGGGCAAACCGAAAGGCGTGCAGCGTGACACCGGCGGATACGCCGTCGCACTGACTGGCAGCATGGAGAAGATTTTTGGCCTGAAACCGGGCGAAACGATGTTCTGTACGAGTGATATCGGTTGGGTCGTCGGCCACAGCTACATCGTGTACGGACCGCTCTTGAACGGCAATACGACGATCATGTACGAAGGCGTGCCGCTGCGTCCCGATCCCGCGATTTGGTGGAAGATTTGCGCTGAGAACAACGTGAAGACGATGTTCTCGTCGCCGACTGCGGTTCGCGTGTTGAAGAAGCAAGACCCGCAGTTTATGCAGCAGTACAAACTGCCATCGCTCAAATACATGTTCCTCGCTGGCGAGCCGCTTGATGAACCGACCGCGCGTTGGGTGAGCGACGCATTGGGTGGTGTCTCGATCATCGACAACTACTGGCAAACCGAGAGCGGCTGGCCGATTCTCTCGGCGCAGGTGGGCGTTGAAGACACGCCGCGCAAGTTCGGTTCGCCGTCGTTCCCGGTCTATGGCTTCAACGTGAAGCTCAAAGACGAATCGACTGGCGGCAAAGTGCCTGCTGGCGAAAAGGGTGTGCTCGTCGTTAGCGCACCGCTTCCACCCGGTGCCCTCATGACCGTGTGGGGCGACGACGAACGCTTCGTCAAAACCTACTTCGATACGTTCAAAGACGAGCAGGTCTATTCGACCTTCGACTGGGCCACGCAAGACGCCGACGGTTACTACTTCATCCTCGGCCGCACCGATGACGTGATCAACGTCGCAGGCCATCGCCTTGGCACCCGTGAGATTGAGGAAGCGATCCAGTCCAACCCGTTGGTCGCGGAATGTGCCGTGGTTGGTGTCGCGGATCAGCTCAAGGGCCAAATCCCCGTCGCGTTCGTGGTCCTGAAAGATCCGTCGAAAGCCTCACCCGCGACCGCCACTGCGATTGCGCAAACGGTGGACAAAGAAATCGGTGCCATCGCACGTCCGGGTGCGGTGCACTTGGTCACGATGCTGCCGAAAACCCGCTCGGGCAAGCTGTTGCGCCGTACGATTCAAGCGCTCGCCGAAGGCCGCGATCCAGGCGATTTAACGACGATTGAAGACCCGACAGCACTCGCGCAGATCAAAGCTGCGCTGGGTTTGGCGTAGAAGCAACCCTCCATCATTGATGTAGGCGACGACTTGGGGTCGCTTGCTGCTAGCGCCGTAGCCTCGATGAAGTGAAACGGAATCGAGGATTCGTCGTCTGGCTACTCACCCTCGATTCCACTGCGTTCCATCGAGGCTACGGCTTGCTCCACTCTTGATGTAGGCGACGACTTGGCGTTGCTTGCTGCGAGCACCTA